>CAMGSV010000045.1 GCA_946061495.1 uncultured Spirochaetales bacterium
TGCCGGCGGCGCCCTCTGAGCGCAGCGAAGTGTAAGCCGACGGTGGGCTCCTGGCATTCCCGCCCCTTTGACTTTTAACCTACCTGTGCTATAATTTCATATATGAGTACTCACGTTGAAATCCCCCGTCTGACTGGTGTGGCCATCCCCTTAGGTGCCCTGCGGACAAAGCGTAGCTGTGGTATCGGTGAATATCCCGATCTGGTGACCTTCGCTTCCTTCTGCAAGAAGGCTGGCCTTTCCCTGATTCAGCTTCTGCCGGTGAACGACACTGGCACCGAAAGCTCTCCCTACAGCGCTCTTTCGGCCTTTGCCCTCCATCCTATGTATCTCAGCATCGAGTCCCTGCCTGAGTATAAGGCTGCCTCTCCCCAGCTGAAAAAGGAGGTGAAGGCCCTGCACCAGACCCACGATGGGGCTGCCCGCTTCAACTATCGGGAGCTTCGCTATCGGAAGCTGGATTTGTTGCGGAAACTCTACAACGAGAACAAACTTTCTGTAGCCCAGCTGTGGGCTGACGCTGGCTCCGATCTGCGGTTCTGGTTTTCCCAGAATCCCTGGGTCGTTGAGTACGCCGTGTTCATGGAGCTAAAGCAAGAATTCATGGAAGCCTCCTGGCGGCAGTGGCCCAAGAAGTTCCGCTCAATGAAGCAGGAAAAGATTCAGCAGCGGTGGGAGGACAAAGACCTGCGGGAAGCCCACCTGTTCCATCTGTGGCTCCAGTGGCGTGCCTTCGGACAGTTCCAGGAGGCGGCGGCGGCGGTGGCGGCGAAGGGAATCCTTTTGAAGGGAGACATCCCCATCATGATGAACGAGGATTCCGCCGACGCATGGGCCCATCCTGAGTTCTTTGACGACACCATGCGGGCAGGCGCTCCTCCCGACGGCTTCAATCCCACGGGCCAGAACTGGGGCTTCCCGGTGTACCGCTGGAAGAATCTGGCAAAAACCGACTACTCCTGGTGGAAGGACCGACTGGTGTGCGCCAGCCGCTTCTATCAGGCCTATCGCATCGACCACGTGCTGGGCTTCTTCCGCATCTGGGAAACCTCCAGCCACGAGACCACCGCCATGATGGGGCACACGGAGCCAGTGGCTGCCATCACCCGCACGGAGCTGGAGAAGGCTGGCTTTGATGCCGACCGCATCCGCTGGCTTTCCCAGCCCCACGTGCCCACCCGCGCAATCGAGGAGGTGAACAACAACGACTATCTGGGAACCCACGGCTACCTCCACCTGCTGATGGACCGCATCGGTGAGGAGGAGCTGTGGCTGTTCAAGCCGGAGATTCGTGGCGACCGTGACATTCTGGAGCGGGAGGACATCCCGGAGCCAGTCCGCTGTCGCTTGGCGGAATTCTGGCGGAACAGAACCCTGCTGCCGTTGAAGGAGGACAGCTTCGTTCCCCTGTGGACCTACAAGGACACCACTGCCTGGCAGAGCCTTTCGGCGGAGGAGCGGGAACATCTGGAATTGTTGGTGGCCGCCAAGCAGAAGAAGCAGGAGGTGCTGTGGGAAAAGCAGGCCCGCACCCTGCTGGGAGCGCTCACCGCTGCCACCGACATGATTGCCTGCGCCGAGGATTTGGGGGCCAATCCTGAGTCCGTGCCCCGTGTCCTGGATGAGCTTTCCATCCTGCGGCTCTGCGTCGTCCGCTGGTACCGCCAGTGGCAGGAGGAGGGGCAGCCCTTTGTGGACTTTGCCCACTATCCTGCCAAGAGCGTGGTGACCTCCTCCGTCCACGACTCCTCCACCCTGCGGCTGTGGTGGCTTTCCGAGGCTGATTCCGCTGACTTCTACCGAGACTTTCCCCCTGCCTCCCAGCAGGAGCCTGCCCCGGAGGAGGGCGACATTGAGCCGGGCATCTACACACCGGCTACTGCCCGCTACCTCCTGTCTCGCATAGCCACTGCCGCCAGCAATTTCTGCATCCATCCCATCCAGGACTTCCTTGCCCTGGATGCAGCCTACTACAACAGCGATCCGCAGCAGGAGCGGGTGAACATTCCCGGCAGTGTCAACGAATTCAACTGGACCTACCGCCTGCCCGTGACGGTGGAGGAGCTTTCCCAGCACAAGGAGCTCCATAGTGCCATCAAGGAGCTGGTGGGAATCCACAAGAAGGCGGCGGCAGGCTCCGCCAAGAAGGCTGGTTCCTCCAGGGGCACGTCCACGGAAGTGTGACTCTGGACGGGTTGAGATAGGGTTGCAATCGAAGAAACCGAATGAAAGGGGTATTGATATGAGGATTGAAAAGGCGTCCCTGAACAAGAGGGAGATTTTGACTGGGGATATGGGCCGGTTTGGTGAAGGAAGCAGCCTTGGGCTTGCGGTGTTTGATGGTGATTGCTCCCAGTTTGGCGGGGAGCTTTCCGTCAATGAATTCCACATCTCTCGGGAAATCCGTTCCCAGTGTGACTTTGACGAGGGGCTCTTCGCCTCCTCCGGCAACATCATCCTCGCCAATACCAAGGCGGTGCGGCTGTTCGCAAAGAAGGTGAACGATTTCATCGCCAGTCAGCATGATGACCCCGTGGAGGCCGGAAAGAAGATGATCAAGGCGGGCCAGCTGAACGCCATGGGCCTCATCGACGAAATCTTCCATTATGTGTGCAGTCTCTACCGTCGTGACATCAACACGACTGTGTTCGACTTCCTGCTGGAGTTGCTGGACGAGGAGTTCGGTGTGGAGGCCATGGACGGTCTCCTTTCCGCCTTCAACAAGGCGTTTCCTCCCACGGCGATTTTCCGAGGCGAGGTGGGCTACCAGGAGTATCTGGCGGACAGCGGCCTCGATCCCGTGACGGGAGCCACCCGCTCCAACCGTGCCAGCACCCTGGAGGAGCTGATTCTCCTGCGGCTGGCCAACGAGAATCCCGCCTTCAGTCCCTTCTCCATCATGTTCGCCGACGACAAATTGAAGGAGAGCTTCCTCTACGACATTGTGTGGAGCAGAATCCAGGCCTTCTTCATGGGCCAGCCGGGCTTTGGTCCCAACGGCAACGACCTCATCTCCATGCTGAAGGAGCCGGTGCGTTTCAGTCCCCACAGCCTCAAGGGCCAGCTGGACTACATCCGCACCCACTGGCAGGCGCTGCTTGGTGAATGGCTGGCCCGTCTGCTGGCGGGAATGGACCTCATCAGCGAGGAGGAGAAGGCTTCCTGGGCACCCTTGAACCTGGATCCCGCTGCCGGTATCGACATGGAGCCCTACAGCTACGACTCCCTGATGAAGGAGTACGAGCGGTTCAGCCCCGACCGTGACTGGATGCCCAAGGTGGTGCTGATGGCCAAGACGGTGCTGGTGTGGCTGGACCAGCTTTCCCGTCAGTACGGCAGGGACATCACCCGCCTGGACGAGATTCCGGACGAAGAGCTGGATCTGCTTGCTCAGCGGGGATTTACCGGCCTGTGGCTCATCGGCCTGTGGGAGCGCTCCCACGCCAGCAAGCGGATCAAGCAGATTTGCGGAAATCCAGAGGCGGCGGCCTCTGCCTACAGCCTCTACGACTATGACATCGCCCAGGGGCTGGGGGGCTGGGATGCGGTGGACAACCTCCGCCGCCGTCTGTGGGTGCGGGGCATCCGCCTTGCCTCCGACATGGTGCCCAACCACACCGGCATGGACTCCCACTGGATCAACGAGCGTCCCGACCTCTTCATCCAGACCAGGGACTGCCCCTTCCCCGGTTACACCTTCAACGGGGAGAACCTGTCCCTCAGCAGCCGTGTGGGAGTCTACCTGGAGGACCACTACTACAACAAGAGCGACTGCGCCGTGGTGTTCAAGCGGGTGGACCATCACACCGGTGATGTCCGCTACATCTACCACGGAAACGACGGTACGGGAATGCCCTGGAACGACACCGCCCAGATCGACTTCCTAAACCCGGAGGCACGGGAGGCGGTGATGCAGGAAATCCTCCACGTGGCCAGGAATTTTCCCATCATCCGCTTTGATGCCGCCATGGTGCTGGCCAAGAAGCACATCCGCCGTCTGTGGTATCCCCAGCCTGGCTGTGGCGGCGACATTGCCAGCCGTTCCGAATATGCCCTGAGCCCGGAAGCCTTTGAGGAGCGGATTCCCCAGGAATTCTGGCGTGAGGTGGTGGACCGGGTGGCTCAGGAGGTGCCGGACACCCTGCTGCTGGCGGAGGCCTTCTGGATGATGGAGGGCTATTTTGTCCGTACCTTGGGAATGCACCGAGTCTACAACAGCGCCTTCATGAACATGCTGAAGCGGGAGGACAACTTCAAGTACCGCTCCACCATCAAGAACACCATCGAATTCGATCCTCAGATTCTCAAGCGCTACGTGAACTTCATGAACAATCCCGACGAGGAGACTGCCGTGGCCCAGTTCGGCAAGGACGACAAGTACTTCGGCATCTGCACACTGATGGTCACCATGCCGGGACTGCCCATGTTCGGCCACGGCCAGATTGAAGGCTTTACGGAGAAGTACGGCATGGAATTCACCAAGGCCTACTGGAACGAAACCCCTGACCAGAATCTGATTCAGCGTCACGAGCGGGAGATCTTCCCCCTGATGAAGAAGCGCTATCTCTTTGCAGAAATTGAAAATTTCCTCTTCTACGACGTGTGGAACCAGGGCCAGGTGAACGAGAATGTCTTTGCCTACTCCAACCGTTGCGGAACGGAGCGGGCGGTGGTGTTCTACAATAACGTGTACCAGCAGGCCACCGGCTGGATCAAGGAGTCCTGCAAGTATGCGGTGAAGACGGGGAACGGCGACGAGATTCGCATGGAGACCCGCTCCATCGGTCATGCCCTGGGTCTGAATCCAGACCCCAGAAACTTCTGCATCTTCCGGGAGCAGCGCAGCGGCCTGTGGTTCATCCGCTCCTCCGCCGACATCTGCCACAACGGCCTGTTCCTCCAGCTCAACGGCTTTGAGACCCAGGTGATGATGGACATTTCCCAGGTCACAGACGACGAGACCGGCAAGTACCGCATCCTCTGCGAGACCTTGGGCGGCCGTGGTGTACTGGACATTGAGGTGGCCCTGCGGGAGATCTTCTTGAAGGAGCTGTATCAGGCATTCACCGCTGTCATCACCCCTGAGTTCATTGCCCACATGGCCCTGCTGGGGATGACGCCAGTGCAAGTGGCCAACAGCACGAAGAATGCCACGGTAAAGGCTCCCACCGCAAAGACCATTCTGGAGCGGATGGAGGAGCCCATGAAGCAGTGGTTCCAGGTGGCGAACCAGTTCATCGAGGGAAATTACGGCGCCTCCCAGGTGGTGGACCGCACAAAGTGTGGTACGATGGCCACCACGGACAAGCTGTGGGCTGGATTCAAGAAGGACTTTACCCACCTGCTGAAGCTTTTTGCCACTATATCTGCTGCTGCTGGTTCTGCTGCTGGCACGACTGATTCCACCACGGCGGCGGCAAAATCCGCTGAATCCAAGCTCACTAGGTTCCAGACCAGCCTCTTTCAGGGACTGCTGGAGCGTCCCGCTGCCACCCAGATGCTGGCGGGCATGATGGTGGCCTACAGCCTCCGTCAGGTGCTGGGCACCAAGGCCACCGCCAGCCAGGCCGCCGCACTGATTTCCCTGTGGGGCTTGGAGCGGAAGCTGCAGGATCTGCTGCTGAACGAGGGTGTTCCCGTGGTCGCCACGGCACTCCCCCTGAAGACAACGGTGTTGGCCCTGTCCTTCTGCGACCTGCTGGCCAAGCTGAAGCCTGCCAAGACGACCGCTGCCACTGAAACGTCGGCCGTTCCTGAGACTGCAAAGAAGCTCGCCAAAGCTGGGGCTGAAGTCAAGGTGGATGCCAAGGCGGTGAAGGCTGTGGCGGGAATCATGGTGGATGCCATCGTTGCCGGAAAGGATGCCAGGGAGGTGGCGGGAGTCAATCTCTACGACAATATCCTGTGGTTCAACGAGGAGAAGATGGAGGATGCCCTGTGGTTCGCCGTGGCAATTCCCGCCTTCTTAGGGGGCGGTTTGGACGGCGGCTGGCAGGAGGCTGGACTGGAGGCCGTGGACAAGGCCTTGGCGGCCGCCCAGAAGAAGAGCCAGTACCGTGCCGACCAGTTGTGCCGTCTGCTGCCTCCTCCTGTGGTGAAAAAGCCTGCCAAAAAGGCGACCACCCAGGCCGACCAAAAGACCACCTCGAAAAAGAAGGCTGGAATCAGTTCTTCGAGTCAGTCATTGGAGAAGAAGGCTCCAGACAAGAAGCCTGGCTCCAAGGAAACTCCTTCCAAGAAGAGGTAGGCTTTGGCGATGAAAATCGACTGTATCAAACTCATCGCAGGCTGCCTCCTGATGCTGGCCCTGGTGTCGGTATTGGGAGCTTGTCTGCAAAAGAAGGCGGTGACTATGGAATCACGAACCAATTTTTCTGCAGAGCCCACCGCTCCAGGTGCTGACGAGATGGTCAGCGGCTCCTCCATTTATCTTGCAGGAGGCTGCTTTTGGGGAGTGGAGCAGTACTTTGCCTTGGTGCCGGGGGTGCTGGATGCAGTGTCCGGCTATGCCCAGGGCCACGTGGAGCATCCCAGCTATCAGGAGGTGTGCACCGGCACCACAGGCCACACGGAGACGGTGCGGGTGGTCTACGACCCTGGCCGGGTGAGCCTGGGGCACCTGCTGGAGCTCTACTACGACATCATCGATCCCTACAGCCTCAATCGGCAGGGAAACGACCGTGGCCCCCAGTATCGGACGGGAATCTACTACACCTCGGAGGAGGATGGCACGGTTGCCAGGGAATTCATCGCCAGCAAGCAGGCTGCCGCCAGCCAAAGGATTGTGGTGGAGGTGGAGCCCCTGACCGCCTTCTGGGGGGCGGAGGACTACCATCAGGATTACCTTGAGAAGAACCCCTTCGGCTACTGCCACATCAGCCGGGACAAGTTCCAGAAGGCAGCCTCTTCGGTGGATCCCAGCCTGGTTCCCAACCTGCAGGCTGGTTCCGGAAGTGCAGCCCCTTCCCCGGAGATAGGTCAGCTACCCTCATTGGAGCCAGGCCGCTATCACCGTCCCACCAATGCCCAGTTGCAGGAGCGACTCTCTGCTGTGCAGTATCAGGTGGCGGTGGAGTCCGCCACAGAGCGGCCCTTCTTCAATGAATTCTGGGATACCAGTGAGGCGGGCCTCTACGTGGACATCGCCACTGGGGAGCCCCTGTTTCTTTCCACCGACAAATTCGACTCAGGCTGCGGCTGGCCCAGCTTCACCAAGCCCATTGCAGAGGAATTGGTGCGGGAGCTGGTGGACACCAGCCACGGCATGGTTCGTACGGAAGTCCGAAGCCGCAGCGGAGACATTCACCTGGGACACGTGTTCGACGACGGCCCCCTCACCCTCAAGGGCAAGGCTGCCACGGGCCTGCGGTACTGCATCAACAGCGCCTCCCTGCGGTTCATCCCCAAGGAGCAGATGGCGGAGCAAGGCTACGGCGACTTGGTTCCGCTGCTGGAGAGGTAGCGGGGCTGGATGGGGCCTGCATTCTTTAGTGGAAGATGGGAATTACCCCGGGGCGGCGGTAGGTCTTGTAGTGCTCCTCCGGGTTTTCTAGGATGGCGATGACGTGGTCGGCCCACACCTTGTCGGAGTGGGCGATGTGGTTCACAATCCAGTCCAGCAGGAAGGTGTAGAGCTTCTGACCTGCCTCCTGGTTGCCGCTGGCGATTTTGGGCACCATGGCACCAAGCTGGGAGATGAAATTTTCGTGCTCGAATTTGTGCTGGCTGCAGTTGGGGAACTGGTACCGCTCCATCAGCGCCTCCTCGGCATTGAAGTGATAGTGGGTGTAGTCCGCCAGCTTTTTCAGGCACTTGCCCACCTTGATGGGGTAGTCCGCTGGATGTCCCGTTGCCACGTCATAGAATTCATTGATGATGGACAAGAGCTTCTTGTGCTGCAGGTCCACTTCCTCCACACCGATGCAGTAGGCATCCTGCCATTCCACTTTTTCCATGTTATTTCAGGCCTTCCAGCCTTTCCTCCCATAATATGCTGTGCCTTCCATTATATCCCAAAAAAAGTGTTTTCGCCAATGGTGTGAGCCTGCATTTTGTCGCTCCTCGTTGACCTGAAAGGTGGTTTCCGGTTATGCCGAATTTGGCTCATTTATCGGGAGGCGTGCTGCTGGTTTCAGTTTCGGTAGGAGAGGCCAAGAACAGAGTGCCCCAGCTAGATCTGAGCCCACCAAGGTGCCGCCTTCACCCTTGACGCTGGAAAACTGGTTCCAGTGAGTCTGGCAGGATTTGCGGAAGAGGGGGAATTGTGATCTGGAGCTGTCCGCTGTCTTGGAAGATTTGCTGTTCGTTTTATCTTGCAAGATTTGGCGTTTTCCCGTACTCTGGGAACATGAGCAATCCTTCATTTGACGAGGCGCTGTACATCCTCGATTCCTACGGGCTCATCTATCGGGCCTACTACGCTTTTATCAATCGCCCCTTGACCAACAAGGAGGGGGTGAATGTTTCTGCCATACATGGATTTTTCAACAACCTGCAGGCCCTGCTGAAAAAGTACCAGCCAAAGTATCTGGTGGCCGCCTTTGACCCCAAGGGCCCCACCTTCCGCCACCAGCTGTATGACCAGTACAAGGCCACCCGTCAGAAGACCCCGGAGGACCTCCACGCCCAGGTGCCGGTGATAGAAGAGATTTTGCTGACGCTGGGGGTGCCGGTGCTGCGGCGGGACGGCTTTGAGGCCGACGATGTGATTGCCACCCTGGCACGGAAATGCAGCCTGGAGGGACGGACCTGCCGGATTCTTTCTGGGGACAAGGACTTGATGCAGCTGGTGAATGAGACCACCCAGATTCTCAAGCCGGAAAAGCCCAGTGGATGGGCGGTGGTGGGAGCCGCCGGTGTGGAGGCTGAGTGGGGCGTTCCCCCGGAGGGAATGCTGGACCTCCTGTCCCTCATCGGAGACACGGCGGACAACGTGCCGGGAGTTCCCGGAGTGGGCATCAAGACTGCCTTGAAGCTGCTGGGACAGTACGGCAGTCTCGATGGTATCTATGCCAACGCCGACGAAATCAAGGGGGCCATCGGTAACAAGATTCGTGACGGCAGGGAGTCCGCCTATTTTTCAAAGGAGCTGATTGCCCTGCGCTACGATGTGCCGGTGGACTGTGACTTCGATTCCTTCTCCACCCAAACATTAGATTATGCTGCCGCCAGCACCTTCTTCAAAAAGCATGACATGGTTGTTCTGGCAAAGGCATTCGCCGGCTCTGCCGCAGAAATGGATGGAGCCACTGTGGGTGGTGACGCTGCCCCTGAATCAGAAGACCGTGCCCAGACCGAGGTCCCTGCAGCTGAAGGTTCGGCCGCCACCAAGACGCTGCGGCCAAATCAAGGGGACTATCGTGGGGTGACGAAGGAGTCGGAGCTGGCGGCTCTCATTGATCAGGTGCTGGCCAGTGAGCACAAGACGGTGGCCTTTGACTGCGAGACTGACAGACTCAATCCTCTGGAGGCCGCCCTGGTGGGATTTTCCCTTTCCTGCCAAGGGGGACAAGCCTGCTACGTGCCGCTGGTGTGTGGCGACCAGCTTCTGGCGGAGAGCAGATGGGGGCCCCTCATGGCGAAGGAGGCCGCCTTGGCCCAGCTGTCCCGGATTTTCGGCAACAAGGACTGCACCGTCATCATGCACAACGGCAAGTTCGACTACCAGGTGCTCTGTTGCAACGGATTGGAGCGGCCCCGCTGTTTCATTTGGGACACCATGGTGGCGGCTTGGCTGCTGGATCCAGACAGATCCTCACTGTCCCTGGAATCATTGGCCAAGGACAAGCTGGGGCTGGAGACCATTTCCTTCAGCTCCATCGTGCCCAAGGGCTCCACCTTTGCCCACCTGCCCCTGGAGCAGGCCCTTCCCTATGCCAGTGAGGATGCCGACCTGACCTGGCAGCTCTACCAGCTGTTCAAGCCCCAGCTGGAGCGCACCAACCTGCTGCCGCTCTTTTGGGAGCTGGAGATGCCTGTCCTGCCGATTCTGGCAGAGATGGAGCTGCGGGGCATTCATATTGAAGGCCGTGAGCTGGAGGCTTACGGACAGGAGTTGGCCCAGGAGATTGGTCAGCTCCAGACTGAAATCTTTGACATTGTGGGCCACGAGTTCAACATCGCCTCCACCAAGCAGCTCCAGCAGGTGCTCTTTGAGGAGCGGGGACTGCCTACGGGAAAGAAGACAAAGAGCGGCTACTCCACCGACACCGAGGTGCTGGAGGGGCTGGCGGCCCTAGATGTGGTGCCACGGAAAATCCTTGAGTACCGGGCGAAGACGAAGCTGCTTTCCACCTACGTGGAGCCCCTGCCGAAGATGGCGGACAAGGATGGGCGCATTCACACCAGCTTTGTCCAGACCGGCACCGCCACGGGCCGCCTTTCCAGCCGGGATCCGAATCTGCAGAATATTCCCGTGCGGGAGGAGGAGGGGCGACGCATTCGCTCTGCCTTTACTGCCACTCCGGGAACGGTGCTGATTTCCGCCGACTATTCCCAGATTGAGCTGGTGCTTTTGGCCCACCTGTCCCAGGATGCGGGTCTCTGTTCCGCCTTTGCCAGCGGTACCGATGTGCACAGGGCTACGGCGTCCCTCATTTTCGGGGTTGACTTGGAGGCGGTGACACCGGAGATGCGGCGTGTGGCCAAGACCATCAACTTCGGGGTGATGTATGGCATGAGCGCCTTCCGCCTTTCCAATGAGCTGGGAATCCCTCGTAGTCAGGCCCAGAGCTTCATCGAAAAGTATTTTTCCACCTATGCCAGCATCAACCAGTTCAAGGAACGGATGATTTCCCAGGCGGAGGAGACGGGCTATGTGGAGACTCTTATGGGCCGCCGACGCTACATTCCTGACATCACCAGCAGCAACAAAAAGGATAAGGCGGGTGCGGAGCGGGTTGCCGTCAACACGCCGATTCAGGGGTCGGCGGCTGATATTGTAAAGAAGGCCATGCTGGAGGTTTGCAGGCGGCTGCGGGAGTCAGGTTGTCCTGCACAGCTTTTGCTCCAGGTGCACGATGAGCTGATCTTCGAGTGTCCCCAAGAGGCGGCTGACGAGGCCGTCCGCCTCATCACGGAGGGGATGGAGTCGGTGGTGCAGCTGCGGGTGCCGCTGAAGGTGTCCGTGGAGGTGGGGCCACGGTGGGGGGATTTCCATTGATGGTGGACTGGGAGAATCGAAGTGAGCCGGTCATCTGCGTCACCGGTCCCATGGCGGCGGGAAAGAATCTTGCCTCGGACATTCTTGCCGCCAAGGGCTGGGCCTGCGTTGACGCGGACAAGGTGGCCCACCAGGCGCTGGACTTGTTGAAGGATGAGATTGTGGCCCTCCATCAAGACAAGGCCCAGCGGCTGGGAATCCAGCTGGTGAACCAGGACGGGAGCCTCAACCGCCGGGGAATTGGCCTTTTGGTGTTTGACGACGAGGTTGCCCTGTCCCGCCACGAGCAGCTGGTGCATCCCAAGGTGGAGGAGCTGCTGGAGGAGTTCGTGGCGGCCCATCCCCAGGAGCCGGTGGTGCTGAATGCCACCGTATTGTATAAAGTTCATATAATTAAGCGGTGCGGGGTGGTTCTCTTTGTGGATGCGCCAAAAATCATCCGTTTTTTCCGTGCCCGCCGCCGTGATTCCATGGCGCCTGCACAAATTCTGTCAAGATTTCGTTCCCAATCAGGCATCTTTGCTAAATATAAAAATTCAAATGCCGATACATACAGAGTATGGAACATTTCAACTCCATGCGCACTGGAATGCAAACTAGAAAGGATTTTGACAGAATGGAACAGAAGAAGATATTGTGGATCATTGCAAGTGTAGGAGTCTTTTTGTTGGTGGTCATGGGTGCCGCACTGATTATCAATCGCCCTGCCCAAGCTGTGGAGCCCGCACTGGCCTCCCTCCAGTCTCCCAACGACACTTGGATTATGCCTCCCGCCACTGAGCCCGCTCCCCAGGCTTCCGCCACCGAGGAAACTGGCAACTTCCAGACCCAGGGACAGCTGGTGGACGGTGCTGCTGCCGCTGTTCCGGGTGGGTCTGCTGGAGCCGAGAGAAACATGGTGGATACCATGACCGTCTATTCTGGTACTACCAATGTGTACGGTGCTGCTGGAACCACCACCATTGATTTGAATGGCCTCAAGGAGGCCGTTCAGCAGGCTACCATTACCGCCACTAACCAAGCTGGCGCCACTGCCGTTGCTTCTGGAAGTGCGAGCACCGCCGCACAGGCTCCTGCTGCTGAGGCAACAAAGCCTGTGGCTTCAACTCCAAAGCCTGCCACCAGCACTTCCAAGCCTGCTGCTGCTTCCACCACAAAGGCAACGACCAAGGCTGAGTCTGCTAAATCAACTAACAAGTTAGCGGACCAGTTCTGGGTACAGGTGGCATCAGTCACCAACAAGAACAATGCCGAGGCAGCCCGGGAGGCACTGGCAGCCAATAAGATTGAGAGTGAGATTTTTACCCATAATGCCGATGACGGCAAGCTCTACTACCGCCTGCGGGTTGGTCCCTACACCACCAGAACTGAGGCTGAGTACTGGAAGGGTCGCATCGCTCTGATTGACGAATTTGCTGATGCCCAGAGTTATATCACCAATAGTACTGCCAAAAAGCAATAACCTTGGTTGAAACAAGAAACTTCAGTTCCGAAAGGCTGCTGTTTCCTTGCTACAATTTAGTGCAGCATAAACCTGTGCTCATAATTTTCTCCTCTGGGGCTGCCTCACCAGGTAGCCCCGCTTTTTTTGTGGTAGAGTTTTTGTCAGAAGGCTTTATAGATTTAAAGCTCGGCATAGCCGCTCCACCAGCAGGGGAATCTGCTCCTTTTTCAAGGCTGAATAACTCACGACCAGCAGCGGAAGTTGGGTAGCATCAGTCTTATGATGAAAAAAATGATGCAGCAATGCCACCTGCACCCCCGCTTGCTTCAGTTTTTCCTGCAGCTGCTGATTGCTTGATGTCGTGTTCACCCGCAGCAGAAAATGGAGGCCCGCATCCTTGCCACTGATGGAAATGCGAGAGGCGAGGGCACTCCGTCCCAACTGGAGAATAAGGTTGTCTCTCACATTGCGATAATGGTTCTTCTTTCGAGCCAGGTGCTTTTCATAGTGCCCCTCTTGTATGAATCGGGCCAGCGTCAACTGCTCTATGCTGGAGACCGTGCAGGAGTAAAATCCCAGCTGCTGTCGGAACCGTTGCACCAGATTCCAGGGGAGAACCATGTAGCTGATGCGCAGAGAGGGCGTGAGGGTTTTTGTGAAGGTGTTCAGGTAAATTACGTGGCCTGACGATTCCTTGGAAGTGTCGGCGTGCCTTGGAGTATTGGAATCAAGCTGGCTTGGATTTGTTGCGGCCTGCAGGCTTTGGTTGGCCTCCTCCAGGGAGAAGAGTGTCTCCAGGGGACGGCCGGTAAAGCGGAATTCGCTGTCGTAGTCGTCCTCAATGATGAACCGCTGCTGACCTCCTCCACGAGCCCAAGCGAGAAGCTCCTGTCGTCGCTTGATGGGCATGATGATGCCGCTGGGGAAATGGTGAGCGGGAGACACCAGTACCGCATCCACCTGCTGTTTTACTAGCTCCTCCACGGTGACCCCCGATGTGTCCATGGCCACCGGAGTCCAGTCCACCCCCATGGCCTCCATGATGCGGGCGGGCTTCTGGTAGCCGGGATCCTCCACTCCATAGCGCAGGTTTCTGCCTAAAAGCTGGAGCACCAGGGAATACAGGTATTCCGTGCCCGAAGAAAAGAGCAGGAACACAGCATGGAGAATATC
>CAMGSV010000046.1 GCA_946061495.1 uncultured Spirochaetales bacterium
GTGCCCAGTAGGAGTTGTTTTTCAGGGCAGTCTCCTTGGAGCGGCGGTAGGATTCCTGTAGCTTGGTGACGTAGGAATCCCCCACCAGTTCTGTTCTCAGACGCTCAATCTCTTCCAGAATGGTGTCCGTAAGCTCCTGTTCCCTGCCTGGCTGGCAGCCGAACCAGATTTCCACGGAAAACTGTCGCTGGGGCACAAGAGACATGGAGGCGTTTACCGACACGCCATAGGTGCCGCTCTTGTCCTCCCGAACGACCTCCCGCAGTTTGATGTCTAGCAGGTTCTGGAGCATGGACAGCAGCTCTGAGTCCTGGTAGGCGGTGGCTGCGTCAACAGATGGCAACTGGCCGCCAAAGGCGATGAAAACTTGACTCTGCTCCTCCAAGCCCTTGTGGACGGTGGAACGTTTGATTCCCGTGGGGAAGTCAGGCTCCCGCCAGATAGGTTGCTCCTGGGAATTGGTGGCGGGCAGTGTCGCCAGATAGGTAGCAGCCAGCTCCAGAACAGTTTTTGGGTCAAAGTCCCCGGTGAAGATGAAGGTAAAGTCTGCGGCATCGGCAAAGCGCTGGCGGAACACCTGTTCGGCCAGCTGTCTGTCCAGCTTTTCCACATATTCTGGTGTAAGAGGTGCCTTTCTGATGGTGTTTCCATAGAGGACTCTGTTTATTTCGTCCACAAACACGTCGTCTGGGGTGGAGCCATGGCCCTGTGCCTGCTGGTTCACTGAGTTCATGAGGTTTGTCCAGGCTGCATCGGTAAAGTCCGGCGCAGTGAACTGGAGGTAAATCAACTGCATCAGTGTCTCCAGGTCGTTGGTGCTGGCCTCCCCAGAAAGCTGCTCGGAGTAGTCTCCCAGATAGGTGTACAGGGACACGTTCTTGCCGGCCAGCATCTTCTGGAGCTGGGGCGGAGTGAAGCCCTTGATGCCAGACAGGTCGTTGTAGGCGGTAGCCACCGTTCCCGAGGGATACTCCTTGTCGGAAACCAGGGAGAGTCCGCCGTTGCTCACAGCCATGAAGAGCACCTGGTTGTGCTTGAAGTCGGTCTTGTTCAACAGAAGCTTTGCGCCGTTGGACAGCCTGTAGGACTTGATGTCCGTTCCGGGCAAGGTTCCCTCCGCCGTGACGCTGCCCCCAGGACTTGGAGCCTCCATCAAGCTGCCGTCAAGGTTTTCTTCGGTGTAGGGCTCCAGGGGCTGGGCTGGCGTGAAGTTCTGCCATTCCGCAAAGAGCTCCTGATCTGTGGGGAAATCTTGGGCATTCTGGGGAACCACCGCAAAGAGCAGGGTTCCCAGTCCCTTGAACCAGTGGGTTGCCACTTGGTTCACCTCCTGCAGGGTGATGGTAGGCAGAATTTCCTGGTAGAGGCGGTACATCTCATCGATGGAAATCACGGTGTCGCCAGTGGTGATGGAGGATACGATGTCCGAGGCAATGGAGCTGGAATTGATTTTGTCCCGATTCTTCCAGGTCTGCTCCATGGCCGTCATGAGATTCTTGCGGGTTCGATCCACCTCGCTTTGCAGCACGCCGAATTCCTTGAACCGCAGGAATTCTTCCATCATGGTGGTGAAGCCCTGCTGGAATTCTCCGTTGCGGGGAATGAGTCCCAGCAGGTGGAAGGCAGTGGTGTGGGTGATGTGTTGGTTGGCAATGGCCGCATCAAGCCAGGGTGCGTCGGCGGACTGGCTCAGCTCGGAGAAACGCAGGTTCAGGATGGAGCTTGCCATACGGGTGACAATGTTTTCCCGCAGTTGGGCCACGGTGGTAACAGGTTGGGTTTCCACCTGCTCCATTATCTGAACCAGCTGGTAGGTCTGTTCTGGGTCACGGAGCACCAGCAATGCAGGCTCTGTCTGGGGGGTAACAGTATAGGTTTCCGGCACAAGGGAAGCGTCCGAGGCGGGAATGTCACCCATCACCTCTTGAATCAAGGCTTCGATGCGGTTGGGCTCCATGTCACCCACCACCACCACGGACATGAGTTCTGGGCGGTACCATTTTTTGTAGAAATCCACTACTCGCTGGCGGCTCACATTCTGAATCACGTCCATCTTACCAATGGGAAGCCGCTGGGCGTAGCGGGAATCCTTCAGCAGGAAGGGAATCTGGGCGTCATTGATGCGCCCGTTGAGGCCACGTCCCAGCCGCCATTCCTCCACCACAACGCCCCGCTCCTTGTCCAACTGGTCCTGGTCCAGATTCAGTCCGCAGGCCCAGTCATGGAGCACCAGCAGTCCCGTGTCCAGCATGGTGGGGTCGTCGGCGGGTACCTCCAGCATGTAGACGGTCTCGTCAAAGCTGGTGTAGGCGTTCACGTCGGCGCCGAAATTCATGCCGATGGTTTCAAAGTAGTCAATCAATTCATTGGCGGCAAAGTTCTCCGAGCCGTTGAAGGCCAGATGCTCCAGAAGGTGGGCTACCCCCTGCTGGTCATCCTCCTCCATATTGGAGCCGGCTCGAATCACCAGCCGCAGCATGATTCTGTTTGCAGGCTCCGTATTCCGCTGAATGAAGTAGCTCATGCCGTTGTCCAGCGTGCCGGAGACGATCGCCGGATCGGTGGGCAGCTCCTGGTTGCCCGCCTTGCTGGAGGCGCAGCTAGTGATGATAAGCCCAACCACCATCAGGCTGACGGTCAGCAGGGCACGGAGGCAGAAGGACGTGCTTCTCGCTCCCAATTTCTTGTGAATCATAAAATCTCCTTAATCGAGGGGAATGGACGCTTCCTTTTCTCTTCAATGTATAATAGTGAAAAATGAACGATTTTTCCATGGGTGAAAAACTTTTTGTCACCCCATTGGCTTGAAATCGAATTTCATGTAGTATGGATACTTCCACAACAAGTTGTTAGGGAGTTTGTATGTCAGTCGTTGAAGGTGTTTTGCTTGGTTTGTTGCAGGGTGTGGCTGAATTCCTGCCCATTTCAAGCTCAGGGCATCTAGCCCTGGCCCAGGAATTGTTTGACCTGGATGATGTTCCTCTGCTGTTCGATATCATGCTGCATCTGGCCACCTTGGGGGTCGTTCTGCTGTTCTTCCGTCGGAAGATTTGGTCCCTGCTGAAGGTTGCTGGTCGTTGGCTTGCTCGCCGCTCCTTGCCGGAGGACAAGGCTGACGTGCGGACCATTGTGGCCCTGCTGCTGGGAACGGCGGTGACAGGAGTCTTTGGCATTATCCTGTCGGACTTGGTGGAGGATTACTCCGAGAAACTGATTTGTGTGGGCTTTTTTATCACCGCTGGCCTGCTGATTTTCTCTGATGCAGTGGAGGAGCGGCGACGGAAGAAATTGTTGGAGTCTGGTTCCGACGGATTGGTAACCACAAGGACTGGTGTACGTCCCCTGCAGGGACTGGGAATCGGACTAGCCCAAGGAATTGGTGTGTTGCCGGGCATCTCCCGTTCAGGAAGCACCATTGCTGGTGCTCTGCTCTGTGGCGTTGACCGTGAGCAGGCCGGTGAGTTCTCTTTCCTCCTTTCCATTCCCGCTATTCTGGGAGCCTTTGTGCTGGAGCTGGATGATTTGGATGCGATTGGTGATTCGGTGGGTGTTGCTCCGGTGGTGGCCGGTTGTGTGGCAGCCTTTGTGGCGGGAATCTTTGCCCTGTCAGTCCTGATGAAGATTGTCCGCAAGGGCAAGCTGGAGTGGTTCGCCCTCTACCTGATTCCTGCTGGTATCCTAGGCTTGGTGTTCCTGTAGGATACCCGCTCCCTCCTCGCTTTTCATCAGTTCCTGCACCGTCTCCAGCGGGAGATTGGTGCACAGAGTCCCATTATAAGGAGAAAATATGACATACCAAGAAATCCTCGAGTCCGCCCGTACCCAAATGGGTCCCCACTGCAAAGCCTGCAACGTATGCAACGGCATCGTCTGCAAGAACACCATGCCTGGCCCGGGAGCAAAGGGGGCCGGCACTGGCTTCATCCGCAACTACCAGAAGTGGCAGGAGCTCTGCGTCAACATGGACACCATTTGCGAGAACAAGCCGGTAGATACCAGCTGCACCATTTTTGGCAGGAAGCTGGTGATTCCCGTAATGGCCGCTCCCGTGGGGGCCATGCAGCTCCACTACGGCGATAAGTACACCGACCTCCAGTACAACGACATCTTGGTATCAGCCTGCGCCCAGGCTGGCATCGCCGCATTTACCGGTGACGGCACCAATCCCGCCATTGTGGAGGCCGCCGCCGAGGCCCTCAAAAAAAGCGACGGCTGCGGAATCCCCACCATCAAGCCCTGGAACATCGAAGTCATCAAGCAGAAATTCGACCTAGTCACACCAGCCAACCCCCTGGCTATTGCCATGGACATCGATGCCGCCGGTCTTCCCTTCCTGAAGAACCTTACCCCGCCCGCCGGTAGCAAAACCGTCCAGGAATTGAAGGAAATCGCTGCCCTCACCAACAAGCCCTTCATTCTCAAGGGTATCATGACTGTGGCCGGAGCAAAAAAAGCATTGGAAGCGGGTGCCTCAGCCATCGTGGTATCCAACCATGGCGGCCGTGTCCAGGACCATTGCCCCGCCACCGCAGAAGTCCTCCCCGCTATCGCCCAGGCAGTGGGCAGCAAGATGACCATTCTGGTGGACGGCGGCATCCGAACCGGTATCGACGTGTTCAAAGCCCTGGCCCTAGGAGCCAACGGTGTCCTCATCGGCCGCAACTTTGTCAACATGATCTACGGTGGCGGAGCAGAGGGCGTACAGGTCTACGTGGACAAGCTCAAGGCAGAGCTGGAAGACACCATGGCCATGTGCGGTGCCCACAGTCTGTCAGAAATCACCAGCGACATGGTTAGTGCGTCATAAAATCAACCATATTTTCGGTTTATGCTGCTGCATGACTCCTTCGCCATACGGCAGCATGAGTTGGACTGCATTCGCAGGGGCTGGGAGGAGGGTGCCCGCTAAACCAAGCTGGAAACAGTACGAGAGCTGGAGCACAATCTCCGCACCAATCAATAACACTCGTTCCCCTACAATAGGCACAGGGATTGAACCGCCTCATATAAAGCGCCAATCTCTGGCAGCATCCACAAAAAAATCCAAGCTTTTTTTGCAAAAATGCACCAAAACCGCTGGAAAAATACAATAATATATATGTAGGGCTTGGGATTGAAAAAATCCCCCTTTTCTCCCACCTTCAGTCCCTGCCCTACATTTTTAGCTTGGTACTGGCTGAATAGCCAAGCACAACGATGACACGTGCATAAAAAAAATATACAATGAGGCTCCAAGGGGAAAATCGGCCTTCTCTTGGAAACAGCCGGAATATAATCCGGACTATAGGAGGAATTGTGTCTTTTTTCAAGCCACTGGACTACCTGCTGATGCTGCTGGGACTCACCCTCTGCACCATCTCCATACTGGCTGCCACCACACAAAAGGAGGGTACGCCCCTGCTGCTGGTGTCCAGCCCCACTGCCGAATACCTCTATCCCTTGGACAAGGATGACACAATCCAAATCCAAGGCTTGGAGGGCACCACGGAAATCAGAATCCAGCAGGGGCAGGCCAGCTACTGCAGCTCACCCTGCGCCAACAAAACCTGCATGGCCGCACCACCAATCCACCGCAACGGCGACTGGTCCGCCTGCCTGCCCAACGGCATCTTCATGCGAGTGGAGAACCAAGACCCAGCCACCAATGATGACATTGACATAATGGCCTTCTAGCTTCATAGTATCCTCATGGCAAAGAAAAAGAGCGGATCCATCATCTACAAATGCACCTCCTGCGGCTACACCCAACCTCGGTGGCTGGGTCGCTGTCCTGAATGCGGAGAATGGAACAGCCTGGTGGAGCACGTGGCAGACCAGGAGTCCCGCATTCCCTCCTTTGCGGGGGTCTCTGGCTCCCTGTCTGTGCGGGCCAAGCCGGTTCCCCTGGCCTCCGTCAATCCCCTGGAAGGCACTCGCATTTCCACCGGCATCCCTGAATTCGATCGGGTGCTGGGGGGTGGTGCCATGAAGCGCTCCGCCGTGTTGATTGGGGGTGAGCCGGGCATCGGCAAGTCCACCCTGCTGCTGCAGACTGCCGCCCAGCTGGCAGCCTCCAAAGCGGCGGGCCCCGTACTGTATGTGTCCGGGGAGGAGTCTGCCGCCCAAATCAGGGCCAGGGCAGACCGATTGGGGCTCACCGACTCCGTGAAGGGCGGCGGGCTTGATTTGCTGTGCACCACCCATCTGGCGGACATCGAGGATGCCATGAACACCATGACCCCCGGCTTTGTGGTGATAGACTCCATCCAGACTGTGTACAGCCCCGACGCTGGCATTGTTCCCGGCACGGTGAACCAGCTGAAATACTGCGCCAATGAGCTTATCGGCTGGGTCAAGGAGCGGGATTCTGTTCTGGTGATAACGGCCCACGTCACCAAGGAGGGTGCCATCGCCGGTCCTAAATCATTGGAGCACATGGTGGACGCCGTCATCTCCTTCGAGCGAAACCAGGAGCAGGTGCGGTTCCTGCGGGCACAGAAGAACAGGTTCGGCTCCGTGGACGAGCTGGGCATCTTCGCCATGACGGAGGCTGGCCTGATTCCCGTGGAGGATCCCTCCACCCTGTTCATCACTCGTCGCAGCGGCCAGTTGCCGGCTGGCGTGGCATCGGTGCCCGTCTTTGAGGGAAGCCGTGTCTTTCTGGTAGAAATTCAAGCCCTCACAGTACCCGCAAAGGCTTCCATCACCAGGGTCTACTCCGACAAGATTGACTCCGCCCGGGTGAGCCGTGTGGCTGCCGTGCTGGAAAAGCGGGCGGGCCTGCGGTTCAGCGACCAGGACATCTACATCAACGTGGCTGGCGGAGTCCGCCTGACGGAGAGTGCCATCGACGGAGCCCTGGCGGCGGCACTGTATTCCGCCCGCACCGACCTTCCCTTGCCGGAAAACGCCGCCGTTGTGGGGGAGCTGAGCCTTGCAGGGGAAATCCGTCCCGTGAACCGCATCAAGCAGCGCTCAAAGGCCGCCAGCGGACTGGGCTATTCACTGGTGCTGGCCCCGGAAAAGGAGGAGGGTGTCACCCAGGTCAAGGACTTGAAGTCTCTGATTCGCTCCCTCTTCCAAAAGTGACGGAAGGCGGGAAGGTTGTCGAGGGCTATAGCAGACAATTCGATTCAATCCAGTTTTATTCACCTTCCAAAAGAAGCGGTTTTAGGCTTGAAAAAAAGTGGACACCAAGCCGTTCAAAAGACGGTCGAAAAGCGGAGTGAGAGCCTTTGAAAGGAGACGAACCAGGGGAAGGCCGAGCTGTGGCGAGAAACGAGAATATAACCCAGCTGTGGACAAGGCCAAGGACACCGAAGGTCAAGCCGTGCGTGGAGCGAATGATTGGAACCCTGCAGACGGAGTGCCTTGATTATCTGACAGGACCCATGAGTGTCAGCGAGCTTCAGGCAGAAATCGACTCCTGGCTCAAAAAATACCACTCATACCGCCCTCATGAATCTCTCGGCTTCTTGACACCACATGAATTCTTGTATAACTTTATGTCACATTCTTCCACGGCTGTCTCTCTGTCCTAAAGGTATTTGGAACGGACACGCCCCATTGTTTCCCGCTGGAATTTGTGGTACACTGATGTCAATGGAGGCATCATGCTCAAGGGGCGTCATGTAATTGAACCAGGAAATCTGAGTATACAGGAAATCGACGAGATTTGTGATTTGGCAGACCAGATGATCGTCGATTCAGCTGCATTTTCTGATGTGTGTCGCGGGAAGCTTCTTGCGACACTTTTTTTTGAGCCAAGTACCCGTACCCGTCTCTCCTTTGAGGCGTCAATGCTACGGCTGGGAGGCTCCGTGCTGGGCTTTGCCGACTCCGCCAACACCTCCACCACCAAGGGGGAGACCCTGGCGGACACCATCCGCACCGTGGCATCCTACGTGGACATCATCGCCATGCGGAATCCCAAGGAAGGCTCTGCACTGGTTGGTTCCCAGTATTCCACAGTGCCAGTCATCAATGCCGGAGACGGAGGCCACCACCATCCCACCCAGACCCTTACGGACCTGTTGACCATCCGCTCGCTGAAGGGCGGATTTGAGGGACACACCATCGGCTTGTGCGGTGACTTGAAGTTTGGCCGCACCGTCCATAGCCTTGCCAAGGCCATGAGCCGGTACAAGAACAACAAATTCGTCCTCATCAATCCGCCAGAGCTGGAGATTCCCCAATACATCACCGACCAGGTGTTCCGTCCCGCAGGTATTGAGTGTGTTCAAGCCCTGAGATTAGAGGAAGTCATCGGGGAGCTGGATATTCTCTACATGACCCGGGTGCAGGCGGAGCGGTTCTTCAACGAACAGGACTACATCCGTCTCAAGGACAGCTATATTCTGGACAAGGAAAAGATGCGAATGGCAAAGGATTCCATGATTGTGCTGCATCCCCTGCCTCGGGTGAACGAAATTTCCCCGGAGGTGGACGCAGACCCACGGGCCGCCTACTTCAAGCAGGTGAAATACGGCATGTTCTCCCGCATGGCCCTCATCGCAAAACTGACAGGAGTGCTCTAATGCTCAGCGTAAACACCATCAAGAACGGTCTGGTGATAGACCACATTCGGGCGGGCTGCGGTCCCCGCATCTTTTCCTGGCTTGGTCTGGACAAGGCCAACTTCCGGGTGGCTCTCATCATGAATGTTCCTTCCCAGCTTTTGGGCAGGAAGGACATCATCAAGATTGACAACATCATCAACATCGACTATTCCGTGCTAGGCTTCATCGATCCCAACATCACCGTCAACGTGGTGACGGCCGAGGCCATCGCCCGAAAAATCAACCTCACGTTGCCGGACAAGGTGGAGAATGTCATCCGCTGCAAGAATCCCCGCTGCATCACCAGCACCGAGTCCTACCTGAACCAGATTTTCCTCCTGGTGGACAGGGAGCGTTCCGAATACCGCTGCGAGTACTGCGACGAGCTGTACCATGCAGGCCATACGGAGGTACTCTAAGATGCAGAATGAACGAACAAGCACCAACTGCACGTGCTTTTACAACGCCCGACTGGTGGATGCCAACACCGACTCTCACGGCGTGCTTTTGGTGGAGGGGGAACGAATCAAGGCGGTGGTTCTGGGGGACTTTACCCTGCAGGCTGCCCAGAATCTGGCGAAGGGTCTGATTTCCACCGCCGAAATTGAGTTCGTTGACTGCCGTGGAATGATGCTCCAGCCAGCCTTCATCGACCTCCACGCCCACTTCCGCTACCCGGGACAGGGACAGAAGGAGGAGCTGTCCACAGCGCTGGCGGCGGCGGCGGCGGGCGGGTTCGGCACCCTGGTGCTGATGCCCAACACCGCTCCGGTAATTTCATCCCCTGAACTAGTAGCCCAAGTCTGCAACGACGCCCACCAGCTGGGCATGGCCGATGTGATTCAGACCATCACCCTCACCAAAGATTTTTCCGGTACCGATAACAGCCACCTTTCCCAGCTGCCTGTCTTCCAGCCAGGCACTCCACCCAGGGCTGCCCAGGTTTCCATGGCCACGGAGGACGGCAAGGATGTGGAGTCTGCCGCCATGATGCTGGATTCCATGACCAAGTGCGGCCAGCAGAACATCACCGTGGCCTGCCACAGCGAGGATATGAGCCTGGCGGCGGCGGCCCGGCTCCTGCGGAAGGTTGCCACCGACATCTTTGCCCAACAACTGCCTCTGGAGGAAAATGCACTGGGTGCAATCCCCGCCACCGCCCCCAACGAGGATATCCGCCGGGCACTCTCCAGTCTGGAGGAGGCAAATCGACTGCTGTCACTGGCAGAGGACATCGCCACCCAGCGGAACATAGACCTAGCCCGCCAGGCTGGCTGCCATGTCCACATCTCCCATGTCAGCACGGCAGGGGCAATGGAGGCCATCAGGGCTGCCAAGGCCAAGGGCTACGCCGTCACTAGCGAGGTGACACCACACCACCTGGGCCTCAGCGTGGCAGCGGGAGACCTTGCCCTCAAGCACATCGTGAACCCACCCCTCCGCAGCGAGGCAGACCGACAGGCGGTCATCCAAGCACTGCTGGAGGGCACGGCGGACTGCATCTCCACGGATCACGCTCCCCACACAGCCCAAGACAAGGCCAACGGGGCTCCGGGATTCTCCGGCCTGGAGACAGCCTACGGAGTCTGCAACTCAGTGCTGGTGCAGGGCATAAACGGTGCCGCCGATGGACGCACCATCACCGCCAGCCAGCTTTCCCGCCTCATGGCCGCCAATCCTGCCCATATCCTCACCCTGGACCAAGGAGCCGAGCCACGGGGCCATCTGAAGCCCGGCTTTATGGCGGATTTGGTGCTCTGCGACCCCGCCGCCCAGTGGATTGTGCAGGGCAGGGACTTTTTCTCCAAGGGAAAGTACACCCCCTTGGAGGGAGCAACCCTCACCGGCAAGGTGTTGGCCACTTACCACGGCGGCCGGGAAGTGTTCAAGGCGGAGTGAAGTTGGCTTGAAGGAGGGGCGGAGATTTCAAGTGCGCGATGGAAGCTCCGCTCGTTTTTTACTGGGAAGGAAAGCTGATGGAAAAGACTGAGACCGTCTTGCAGGGTTGGCTAGCAGGATGACAAGGTCATTTGATTGAATAAGAAAGCCTGTTGTTACTGCCTTTACTAATAAATCTCTGTCTATATAAATCTTCAACTATATCACTCACAATTTCTTCACTCCATTTGTCACTTCCAGATAATGTTTGGATATGCTTTTTTAAGGCATCCTCACTTTTTGGTTTACTCTTAATCTTTTTTAGATTCTTCAACACAATATCACGTTTTTCTTTAAATGATTCGTCATCTGTTCGTTTTGAATTGTTGCAGCAGGTCGAACTGTCATTAGATATATCTTCAAGAGTTACAATCCTCTTCACACATTCTTCGCCTCCTTTCGTCTGATTGACAAAGTGAATCAGTGGATCAAATCCTTGATCTTTTGATAGAATATAATGCATCACCTCTTTCTCGCTATCATGCTTTGCTAAAAAATATGCAATATGAAAATCTAACGCATTCTTTCCAGTGCCACTTATTCGTTGCCATTCAATTGTGTTGTCATTTTGTGACAAGACGAGTGATGTTGGAATAGATTTTTGTTCAGCTCCAATAAAAACGAAATATTTTCCATCGATAGGTGGAAGTGACTCCAATTTTCCCATGTTCTCATAGTCAATATAAACGTAAACCTTCATCCCATTCTCCTCAGTCCCAATCATCGTCAAGGGCGGCGGCTTCCATGGCCTTGATTTGGGCATTCCTTACATCAAAAGAGGCTGAAGCCGCTTCGGCAAACAAGGCCAAGCAAAATGGACATACATATATTCGCTTGTGTACACTAAAACCAAGTCTTGAGAAGGAGAACGAGGACGATTTGGAGAACATGGAATCAAGGGATTGTGCTGTCATTTCCTTTTCTATGAAAAAAGTAGAGATTCTTTCCAACTCACTTTTTCTCAGGTAGAGTGCTTTTTTCCTCGACTCGTTCCGCATCAGGTCATTTGAATACCTGCATTCAAGAGGTTCTTGTAGGTATAATTCCATGACATCTTTCAGTGTCTTGAAAGTAGCACTTTCCGCCTCATTCTTTCTCGGGTAGATTACTTTTATCCTCGACTCATTCCGCATCAAGTCAAAAGCATCAATGTAATGAAAGATGATTTCCAGAGAAGGTTCGAGCTGTAAAAAACTTTGCTTGTTTTCCAAGATGGCGGTGAGCGTCATCTTGGTATAAACGTCACTTATATTTCTTACCCTTTCTTTTTTTTCATCCGTGAACCCCAATCTATCTTTTGTTTCCTCAAGAATATTTTCCTCGAATCTTTCGCATTCATTGATTTCATTTTGAGTCGATTTCAGAAGTTCCTCTTTTTGGTTAAGGAAATAATCCTCCGTATTCCTGCAAATCCAACAAGTCTTTCCCATCTGTATCCTTCCCTCTCCTACTTTACTGAATACTTTGCCACAATGGTGTAGCTGCCACGCTGGGAGTTGGACACGCCGATGGAAATGTCCCTTGCGGTGCGGGGGACGGAAACCTGGCCGGAAAAGTTGCCCCTGCCGTCGCTCTCAAGCTGGATGTAGGTGCTGCCATAGATGACCGCCACAAATTTTTTCTGGGGAGCGGCTACCTTGAACTGGACGGTAGTTCCAGCAGACAAGGGCATGGTCAGAGGGGACTGCACCTCCACGCCGTCCACCGGGAACAGGGCGGGATACTGCACGCCACCCGCTTGGCTTGACTCCACCAAAAACTGGCCGCAGCTGGTTCCCTGCCGTCCGCCAGCCCTGCGCCAGAACACATCCACCACGTAAAGTCCCGCCGACGGAAAGCTGAATTCCGCCTTGGTCAGACCGCCTGGCTGACGCCGTACCATGAGGGAGTTGCTGGCGGGGCGGCCAGAGTCCAGGCTCCGCAGGGTAAAGTCCAGCTGGAAGCCGTCCGTCTCCTTGAATTCCATGGCCAGGGTTCCGTCTGCCTGGCTTGTCTTGGCGGGCAGGGGTGCAAAATCCTTGGCCACCTGGAAGAACTTGGGACGCAGGTCCGGCAGCTTGGCAAAGTCCTGTGGAGAAAGGGGCGTTGTCAGAAGCTGGTCTTGCTGCCGTTGGGGCAGGTGGCTGTAGATAAAGTGCTCAGGCCGCAGGAAGAGCCAGTCGGTGCTGTAGCTTTGCCTGGCGGTCTTGCCCTCCATGTGCCCCGCATCCCAGGTGCAGTCCACCAGATACCAGTCCCCCTCCAGCTGAACCCGATTCCAGGCATGGTTGGATTCGGTGCCCTTGGTTTCGTTGGCAAGGCTTGTTCCCACACCACGAGCATAGCCATGGATGGTCTTGCAGGGAAGCTTGAGGCTGTCGCACAGACGCTGGTAGACGGCGGCGTAGCCCTCGCACACGGCCTTGCAGGACTTGATGACGCTGGCAAAATCCTGTGGCGGCAGGCTTCCTGACCAATAGCTGGCGGCATCGTAGGAAATCAGCACCGCCACCACATCGTGGGCCAGCCTTGCCTTCTCAAAGTCATTTTTTGCCACCCGATTGATTTCCTCCACCACGGTACGCAGCCAGCCGCTGGGGTTTGTGCCGCGCAGGGAGTCCACCTCCCGCCGCTTGATGAAGGCTGACATGGCCTTGTCCGCAACGTCGGTGCGGTAGGCATAGGCTTTTTCGTAGGACTGGGGCACAGGCAGCGGCTGCAGGGTGATGGCCGTCCCACCTTGCCCGCCGGGTGTCTTGGACAGGACGCTCCCTTGGGAGCTGGAGCCGCCACCGGAGGCTGTCCCGCCAAACATGTCCGCCAGCAGGAACTGCACCGACTGGCAGCCGGACAAAATCATGGCAAGTGCCAAAGCCAAGGGGGATTTCGGAACACATTCATGATTGGCATTATACGCAAAGGAACCGACGGAGTATT
>CAMGSV010000047.1 GCA_946061495.1 uncultured Spirochaetales bacterium
AAAGGAGATTCTGTTTGACGCAGCATGATGGATTTGCGGCTTTTTTCAGGAACGATATTGCGAACTAAACTTGACACAATCGCGATTCCAAGGCGTTGTGATATTTCTCCGATGCTATATGGCATAAACGCTCCTTCTGTTTTCCGGCAATCCTGCCTCACGGGGAGATGTCGTTTTCACGAGCGAAATACCCTTCGATCATACTGGTATTCTTTAAAAAAGATAAGATTATATTCCCAATATATTGAAGGGAAGAGTATATAAAACATGATGGGGTATAAGGTTCAAGTATGTCCCATGGTGTGCGTCGATGCTCCTGTGGTTGACACTCCTCCCCGAAATGGGAAGAATGGGAGCATGTCCAGGATCAAAATACTATCTGCGTCAGAGCTCGACTCTGATTTTTTTGAACCACGAACCTTCAGTGACGATACGGCCTCCGTCGTGGCGGACATCATCTGCCAGGTGCGGCGGGAGGGTGATAGGGCTCTTCACCAACTGGCCGCCCGCTTTGACCCCGCTGCCCCGAAGCAGCTGGAGATTGCCTCGGAAGACGTGGCCGCCGCGGCAGAGGATTTGCATCGCCAGCGGCCTGAACTCTACGATGCACTGTGCTATTCTCGTGACCTGGCCCTTCGCTTTGCCCGCCGGCAGCGAGAATCCTTCGATGACTTTGAGCAGGAGCTGGAGCCGGGCCTCATTACTGGCCAGCGGAACATTCCCGTGGACAGGGCGGGGCTCTACGTGCCAGCCGGCCGCTTTCCCCTGCTTTCCACCGTCATCATGACAGCTGCCCCGGCCTTGGCTGCTGGATGCGGTCAGGTGCTGCTCTGCACGCCGCCCCGCCCCCATCCCGACGGCAGCGGCAAGTCCTACGCCGACCCAGGAATCCTTGCCACCGCACATCTCTGCGGTGTTCATCGGGTCTTCGCCTGTGGTGGTGCCCAAGCCATTGCCGCCATGGCCTACGGTACCGAGTCCATTCCCCGCTGCGACGTGATTGTGGGGCCGGGGAACAAATTCGTGGCGGAGGCAAAGCGCCAGGTCTACGGTACCGTGGGCATCGACATGCTGGCGGGCCCCACGGAGGTCTTCATCATAGCCGACGATTCCGCCCATGCAGACTGGGTGGCCGCCGATCTGTTGGCCCAAGCTGAGCATGATCCCGATGCCCAGGCTGTTCTGGCAACGTCAAGTCAGGAGCTGGCCCAGGCGGTGGCCCGCCAATTGGAGCTGCAGCTGGAAACCTTGTCCACCGCAGAAACTGCCCGTACCAGCATCCAGCGGAACGGCTGCATCATCATCACCAAGGATTTGGAAGAGGCGGCCTATCTTGCAAACCGCAAGGCCCCGGAGCATCTGGAGCTGGCCTTGGACCATGGCCCTCAGCTGGAAGCCCTCGTTGCCATGGTTCACAACTATGGGTCACTTTTCATTGGCCATGGCTCGGCAGAAGTGCTGGGAGATTATGCGGCGGGCTTGAACCACACCCTGCCCACCTCCACCTCTGCCCGCTTTGCCGGTGGCCTTTCTGTCCGCTGCTTCCTGAAGACTGTCACCACCCTGCGGACTGTCCCCGGCTCCCAGGGGCAGCGTCGTTCCGCCACCGCCGCAGGTCTGCTCGGCGATGCGGAAGGGTTGGCCGCCCACGCTAAAGCTGCAAGAATACGGCTGTAAGGGAGGTGGCTGCTTGCCTCGGCTGCTGGAATCTATTCTATTTTAGATAGGAGATGCTGATGAAATCAATTTTGATACAGGACACCACACGGGAGGAGCGGATTCGCATTGTGCAGCAATCCCTCAGTGCCTGTGGCACGGAATGTGAATTCTGCAACGGCTGCGATAATCTTGGCGGTGGCATTGTGGATCATATCTACCAGCCCTACATCGACGGTGAGAAGGAAATAGCCCAGATCAACGCTGAATATCGGGCGAATTTCGTGCGGGGCTGAACTGCCAGCCGGTAGAATTCTAAAAAAGGGGGCGTTCACCGCTCAAGGTGAATGCCCCGTGCTTTTTCAGTGGACAGCCTACAGCTCGTAGGTGTGCATGATACCCTTTCCTCGGACATCCACCTCCTCTTCAAAGTCAATGGTTCCGAAAACCTGCTCCTGCAGGGCCTTCCGCACCGCGTCGGTGATTCTGATTTTGCCCGGTGTGCACAGGGGCTCCATGCGGCAGGCCACATTCACCGTGTCGCCCCACACGTCGTAGATGAACTTGTGGGTTCCGATGACACCTGCCACCACCGGCCCGGAATTCAAGCCGATGCGCATGGTGAAGGGGATGGAGGCGTCCTTGTTGTATTCCTCCAGATCCTTCTGGATTCCCTTGGCAAATTGCACCATAGTCACCACGTGGTTGGGATTCGGGGTGGGAATGCCGCAGGCCGCCATGTAGCAGTCTCCGATGGTCTTTATCTTCTCCACACCCATGCTTAATGCCCGGTGGTCAAAGAGGGTGAACAGCTTGTTCAGGGCAGCGACCATCTTGGCTGGGCCTTCCCGCTCGGAAATCTGGGTAAAGCCCACAATGTCGGCAAAGAGGATGGTGGCCTCGTCAAAGTATTCCGCCATGGAGTCCGCCACATTCTCCGTGTTCAGCTGCTTTAGCTTGTCCGCCACCGTGTCCGGCAGGATGTTTCGCAAAAGCTTGTCGGATTTCTTCTGCTCCTGTCGCAGGTCCTCGGTCCTCAGCTGCACCATCTCCTCCAGCATCTGCTGCCGCCTTCTGTTTATCTGTTCCCGCCAATAGATGAGGAGCAGCACAATGACCATCAGCATCAGGACGCAGCCTGTCCAGAAGGTAGGCCGCTGCCAGAAAAAAGACTCCTGGGTAAAGCTGACGATGGTGGGGGAGCTGTTCCACAGGCCATCAGAATTCATGGCGGTAATCAGCAGGCGGTAGTCTCCCGGCGGCAGGTTGGTGTAGGATACGTTGCGGTTTTGGGTGGGCTGGCTGTAGTCCGTGTCGAATCCCACCAGCATGTGCTTGAATCGGATGCGTTCTGGAGCCACAAAGCTCAGACCCGTGTAGGTGAAGTCCAGGCGCCGTGCTCCCGCCGGAATGATGAAGTTGTTGCTCTTCCTGCCGAGCTCCACATTGTCCAGCACGATGGACTCCACGTGAACCAGGGGGAGGATGCCGCTGGCCTGGTTCTTCAAGGGGTCGTAGATGGCGAATCCGTCCACCATGGTGAACAAGATGCGGCCGTTCCGGTCCCGCATGCTGAGGGCGGTGGAATTGGCTCCGTCGGATCGCAGGCCGTCGTTCTGGCTGTAGAATTTTGCGTCCACCTTGGTGCGATTGTTCTGCCCGTTTGCCAGCTCGTTCAGCTCCGCCAGGGGCACAGAGGAGATGCCACGGTTGCTCACCATCCAGGCGGTGTTGCTGTGGTCGATGAGCATCTGGAACACGGAGTCCGTTCCCAGACCATTGACGGAGCTGTAGTTAAAGAAGCTGCGCCAAGGATTCTCCGTCTCGTCGACATTGTCGGGCTGCTGGTAGCGGGAAATGCCTGTGCCGGTGCAGATCCAGTAGATGCCGGAGCTGTCCTGCATGATTTTGAAGACCACGTTGCCTGCCAGTCCGTTGGCCGGGGAAATTTTGTCGAAAATCTGCTCGTCCTTCATTAGGTAGATGCCATCGCCGTCGGTGCCAATCCATACAACGCCGTCGTCGTCCTGGTAGAGGCACATGATGTATTCGTTGGGAAAGCCGTCGTCCTTGCGGAAGGTGTGGACGGAACCGTCGGGCCGCAGGATGCTCAGTCCCGTGGTGGTGCCTACGTACACGTCTCCGTTGTCCAGCTGGATGGAAACACGCGTCTTGTCCCCGGCCAGTCCATCGTCGGATGACCAGTTCTGGATGCGACCGGTGGTGGGGTTGTAGCGGATATGGGCGGGCTTGGTGTAGGCGCTCACCATAACATCGCCGTTGTGGGCAATTCCCACGTGACGGATCCGCAGTCCCTTGCAGTATCTGGTGAGCTGGTTCTCCACTGGTGTGTCGTTCTGGTAGCAGTGGAGCCCGTCATCGGCTCCCACCCAGATCAGGCCGTCCAGTCCCTGGGCTATGGCGTTCACGGCGGTGCCCAGATTGGTGACGCTGAACCGGCCGGAGCTGATTTTTGTCAGGCCCTTGGAGTCCGTGGCCACCCAGATGTTGCCCTCCCGGTCCTGGATAATTTTGTTGACGGAGTTGTTGTGGTACACGTGCTCCGCCCACTTGCCCTGCCGGTAGAGCACCAGTCCCTGCTCTGTTCCCAGCCAGGTGGCGCCGTTGGAGTCGTGGCAGATATTGTAGAGAGGCGTGTTGTCCAGGATGGTGTTGCTGACAATCTGCTCTACGCCCTCCTGGTTCACCTTCACCAGCCCCCTGTCCCCCAGACCAATCCAGAAGGTGCCGAAGCTGTCCTGGGAGATGGCGGTGGCGAAGAAGGTGCCCAGATGGTCCAGCTCCTGGTAGCGGTGGAACATATTGTCGGAATAATAGAAGAGACCACGGGCATCGGTGGTGCAGATCCAGATGCGTCCGGCGGAGTCGCAGAACAGCTCCTCCACCAGGCTGTTGCCGATGGGGGCGTTGTCCGCCGCCTCTGGCAGAATTACCGCATCCTCAGGGGTGATGAAGCAGACACCACTGGCGGTTCCTACCCAGAGATTGCCCAGTTTGTCCTCAGCCATGGCCCGGATGGAGTTGTTGGGCAACCCCTCCTCCTGGGTGAAGATGGAGATAGTACCGTCGGGTCTTGTTTTTTGGAGCCCCTCGCCGTTGGATCCAATCCACAGGTTGCCGCTGGAATCCTGCAGTAGCGACCGTGCTGCAATGAAGCTGTATTCTGAGCCACTATGCTTGTTGAAGAGGGTGAACTCAAAGCCGTTGAACCGAACCAGCCCCTCATAGGTTCCCAGGTAGATGTAGCCGTCGGCTGTCTGGATCACATCATTGATGGCATTGGCAGGCAGCCCCTCCACCGTAGACCATTCCGTGGAGATGTAGTCATTCAAGAAGGTATACTGGGCCATGACACTCTGCATCGCCAGCAGGCACAAGAAGCAAGTAAAAAGCACTTTCATATTTTTCTTTCTCATAGCGTCTCATTATAGCACACTTTTGCTGAAAAAGAAGCGTGAAGCCAACAAAGTTCGCTTGATGCTTGCCTGCCCTTTACATCGGGGGAGGAATGGGGGAGAATTTACTGTGTTATTCCTGTGCTGCTGGAAGGGGGAGTGAGAAGTGATCCGTAGGTGACTTCAGATAGTTTTCAGTTGCGCAAAGGGGATGAAAGGTATAGAATCGTTGGGATAAGGGGGCGATATGGTTCGTTTTAATGAGAATTTCACGTTTTCTTTCAGGGCAATCAGTACAATTGTGCTAGTTCTACTGCTGCTGCCGGTGGGGCTTTTTTCTCAAGAAGCCCTAAAGTCAGCGGAGGAAGATTACTATGACTTCCTCTCTCTCCAAGGATTAGCCAATCGTCCAGCCTTAAACTACCGTACCCTCTCCGACGGCCAGTGGCAGCTGGCGGGGGCGGCCTCAGCGGGAATGCACGTGTGGGCCGGAAACAATCTGGGAACCACCTTCACCCTGTGGCAGGACGCAAGCCCGACGGAAAACTGGTTTGCCCGGGGGCTGTTCCAGGGAATTGACCTGAAGGTCTACGGCCCGGAATGGTACAACAGCTTCAACACCGCCGCCCCCTACGGCCAGAACGACGGAGCCCTGTGGCAGGGGAAGGGCTACAACACCAGCCTCACCGCCGGCATCCGATTTGAGGGCTACGGTTTTGAGCTCACCTTCAGGCCCCAGCTGAGCTTTAGCCAGAACCTGAGCTTTGACCTCATGCCCTCCAATACCGACAGTCCCTATGGCTACTTCTGGGGCTATGGCAAGAATGTGGGAGTAGATGCTCCCCAGCGGTTTGGAGACAAGCCCTTCTTTGTATACGACTGGGGTGACAGCGAGGTGCGCTGGTCATGGCATAGCTTTACGGTGGGCTTTGGAACCCAGTCCATTTGGCTTGGCCCCGCTTTTATGAATCCCATCCTTCACTCCAACAATGCAGCAAGCTATCCCAAGGTGGACATTGGCTTACGGCGGCAGAAAGTGGTTTTGCCCTGGCTCAATTGGTATCTTGGAGACATTGAGGCTCGTATCTGGACTGGAAAACTCACAGAATCCGACTACTTTGACAACGATGACAGTAACAACCACAACATGATACACGGTTTAGCCTTTGCCTATGCCCCATCCTTTATTCCAGGGCTTACCCTTTTTGCAAACCGAGTTGCCCTTGTAAAGTGGGAATGGGCTAACTTAAAATACATCTGGCCAGCAGAAGAAAATACCCACGTAGGAGAGCAAGGAGCAGGAGAAGACCAAAAAATGAGTTTTGGCTTTGACTGGGTCTTCCCACAGGTGGGCTTTGAAGTATACGGTGAGATTGGATTGGATGATTTTGTTCCAGATGGTTTCCCAAAAGGATATATCCGTTATCCCTTACATACTCTTGCATTTACTGCAGGACTTAAAAAGACCTTTGACATTAGTACAAAACATGGAGTTTATGGTGAGTTGAGGGGCGAGGTTAATTTTTCTGAAATGTCCCAGGATTTCCAACTTCAGTGGCCTTATAATTTTGGTTTTCATCATCAAGTTACTCAAGGTTATACAAATCGGGGGCAGTGGTTAGGTACTGGCTATGGTTACGGGGGAAATATGCAATATCTTGACTTTACTGTATATTACCCCAAGGGAAAGTCCACCCTCGTGATGGCTCGGTGGAATCCAGACAATAATTTCATCTACAGCAAGGCGGTGTATGCCTCCGCTAAGGACGATCAGGGAAACAATGTTCTTGAGAGAAAGTACTTCACTTCCTGGAAGGCGAATTTTATTGTCGGACTAAGCACCATGTACTATATCCTCCCTGAGTTCAGTGTATCTGGAGGCCTTGTGTACAACATGATTGTCAACAACCACTATCAGAATACTTCAGAAGTGATGCATAATGTACAAATCTCCCTCGGTGCAAAGTATAGCCTGTAGCGATGACACTCTATCACGGTTCGGAAAGAATTATAGAGACTCCACAGTTTGGTGCTGGTAATCCTCGTAATGACTATGGCGTGGGGTTTTATTGCACCCAGCATCTGGAGCTGGCAAAGGAGTGGGCGTGCCAGAAGAATATGGATGGTTTTGCCAATGAGTATGAGCTTGATCTTTTGGGGCTGTCTGTCTTGGATGTATCTGGAGCAGAATACACAATTTTACATTGGCTGTGTATTTTAATGCAAAACCGAATCTTTATTCCAAAAACTTCATTTGGAAAGGAAAATCTTGAGACATTGCTTGCAAAATACAAGCTGGATTATGAGAGGTTTGATGTGATTTGCGGTTACAGAGCCAACGACTCGTATTTTACCTTTGCCAGCGATTTCCTTGAGAATGTCATCCCCATACAACACCTTGCAACCTCCATGAAGCTGGGGGAATTGGGGATGCAGGTTGTCCTGAAATCTCCCAAAGCCTTTTCCCAGCTGATGTACACGCAGTCCTTTGGGGCAGAAAAAGAAGTGTACTTTCAGAAGTACCGGGCACGAGATTCCACTGCCAGAAAATCATATTTTGAAGGCTACAGGAGAACAAGTGTGCAGGACGCCATCTATTTGGTAGATATTTTTAGAAACCCGGAGTTGTTGCATGGCATTGAGCTATGACCAGCTGTATCTGTCTGATGTGCAGAAGAACCTCGGCTTCCTGTTCCAGTTTTGCCTGCGCACCTTGGGCAAGTCGCCAGAAGAATTGCAGCAGGATTTTTTGTCGTCCATTATTCCCACCCAGATCGAATTTGGCAACCCCGATTTTCTCAGCGGTAAATCAGGGCTGGAGCTGGCGTTTTTCTTGTATCAGGATATTGAGGGGAAAGTCGAGGAGGCGCTGCAAGAGCCATATTACCCCCAGGCAGAGTATTGGGTTGGTTTTGTGGTGGCCTATGCCCAGTGGAAGCTGCAGCAGCCCTTCCGGGTGCTTTTGGAAAGCTATCCTTTGGAAAGAATATTGTCGAATTATCATCTGATGCACGAGGCCGACATCAGCAAGATGGTTGAGCTGATTCAGGAGGAGCTGTAGTGCCTCCGCTATCCTTGTTCAAGGAAAATAAAACTGCTATAGTGGCAAGCATGACACAGCCTGAGCTTTTGGAAATTGTTGCCTGCGGAGAGACGAGCCGGGTTCAATTCAAAGAGACGCTTGACAACAATGACAGCATCGCAGCAGAAATTATTGCCCTCGCAAATACAAAGGGCGGCATGATTCTTTTCGGCGTTCAGAAGGAGATGTGGCCTGGTGTATGTTGATGAGATGATTGTGCCTGATACGAGCTTTGCTGATGTCTACAAGGACAAGGTGCAGGAATACTTGGAGAAAATGCAGGACGACTCCATTGATTTGGAGGAGATTGACGAGCAGCTGTGCAAGAATCTCAATATTCTCAAGGGAGCGTCCCTGACCCTTGGGGGACTGCTCTTCTTTGGCAAAAGACCGCAGAAAACACGGCCCGCATTTTGTGTCAAGGCGGTTTCATTCATAGGTAATGATATATCATCCGTTGATTATCGGGAGAGCAGGGATATTACAGGAACAATTCCTGTGATGTATCAGGAGTCCTTGGCCTTTTTTGACCGGCATCTGTTCCGCACCCAGCAGGGGCAGGATTTCAATAGCACAGGCATCCTGGAGATTTCGGAGGTTGCCTTGCAGGAGCTGATGCAGAACGCCTTGACCCACCGGGACTACACGAAGAATTCCCCCATCAGGATTTTCATTTTTGACAACAGGATTGAAATTATTAGCCCCGGCTGTCTTCCCAACTCCCTTACCATTGAGAACATCAAGCTGGGAAATGCAGTCATACGGAATAATCTGATTGTCTCCTATGCCTCTAAGCTCATGCGGTACCGTGGCATCGGTTCAGGCATCGCACGGGCTCTCAAGCGGCAGCCTGATATCATCTTTCAGGATGACCGGGAGGGCGAGCAGTTCAAGGTGACGATCCCCCGTCCGCCCCGTCCATGATTTTTTGCGGAGGGAAGTCCTATTCCCCAAGGGCTGCAAGCGTGGTATACTGTAGCGGAGGTTGCACAATGCCAGAAAACATGACAGAGCTTTACAATTCACTCAGTTTTTTATCTCAACAAGAGGTGTATGATTTTATGCTCTTTCTCCTTCAGAAGCAGGAGAAAGGGACTTTGTTGGAACAAAGATTTGTCAAGAGAGAAAAGAGAAAAGCCGCACTTGCTGAATTTGCAGGAAGTATGAAGGAGCTGTGGGAAGGCGTGGATGCCCTCGAATATCAGCAGGGGTTGCGGGAGGAGCGGCCTGTTGGCTAAAAAAGTTTTTTTTGATACTAATCCCTTGATTTATTTTGTTAGTGGATATGAACCTTATTACAGTAAGGTCTTTGATTTTTTTACGGAATGTATTGAAAATGATGTAGAGTTTTATACGTCAACCATTACTGATGCAGAATTTCTTTCAAAGCCATTTAGGGATGGTAATTTTGATGTAGTGGAACGCTATAAGATATGGCTTAGAAAACTCGATTTTCTAAAATGTTTTATAACTGAGCAGGTAGCAGAAAAAGCGGCCTTTGTAAGAGCAAAATATCAGGGTATAAAACTTGCAGACGCATTACAGATAGCTGCAAGCCTGGAGTGCAATTGTGATGTGTTCTTTACTAATGACAAACAACTCAAGCAAATCACAGAAATAAAGGTTGTGTACCTAGGAGAGTTGTAGGGCTTGTTTTGTCCTATTCCCCAAGGGCTGCAAGCGTGGTATACTGGTGGCAAATTATGGCAGAAAAATCACTGAAAAAGAATGCGGCTTATTCAACTGTTCGCGCAATAATGACATTGGTATTTCCCATTATTACCTTTCCTTATGCCTCCAGAATTTTAATGCCTGAAGGTATTGGGCGGGTTAATTTTGCCAACTCCATTGTAAGCTATTTTAGTATGCTTGCCGGATTGGGAATTAGCGCTTATGCCACGAGAGAGGCAGCGAAGGTACGTCGAGATAAAGTGCTTCTGTCAAAATTTTCAAAGGAAGTCTTTTTCATTAACCTTGTTTCAACTTTTATTTCTTATGTTCTATTCTTTATAGCCCTATTCTGCATACCGAAATTTTCTGAATATCGAACTTTGCTCCTTGTGTGCAGTACGACTATTATTTTTACAACAATAGGAATGGGATGGCTTTATTCTGCTTTGGAGGAATTTCGGTATATTGCCATTCGTTCCATTTCGTTTCAATTTGTGAGCCTGATTTTTTTATTTTTATTTGTTCACACAGAGGAAGATTATATTTTATATGCACTCTTTGGAATTATATCTTCTGTTGGTTCCAACATCTATAATTTTTTCTATGCTCGAAAATTTATTGATTTCAATATAAAGACTAAACTGGAATTTAAACCACACCTCAAGCCAATCTTTACGTTTTTTGGTATGAGTCTTGTTACTAGTGTGTATACTATGCTCGACTCCACTATGTTGGGATTTTTGTCTGGGGACGTGGAGGTCGGTTATTATTCTGCGGCTACGAAGCTGAATAAGATGGTGCTTGGTATACTTACAGCTGTAACCGGAGTACTTTTACCACGTCTTTCATTCTATGCAGAAAAAAAAGATGGTGGTTCTTTTGAGAAATTAGTAGAAAAAGCGATGGGAATCGTAATATTGCTTGGTCTTCCTTGTACGGTTGGATTGATTTTGCTTGCCGAACCTCTTGTACTTCTTTTTAGTGGAAGTGAATATCTTCCTGCTATACTACCAATGCAGGTAATTTCTCCTATAATCTTGATTATTTCAATTGCTAGTCTTACAGGGACGCAAATCTTACCTTCGGTAAATAAAGAAAAAACTGCACTTGCTTCTTATTGTTTAGGTGCTGTAACAAATGTAACAATGAATTATTTGCTGATTCCCAGATATGGAGCTTTGGGAGCTGCCATTGGAACTGTAGGAGCAGAGACGATGGTAACAGGTTTCCAAATCATCATATTAGGCAAGTCTTTGTTGAAAAAGAGTATCATAGTAAATCTTCTGCAAAGTATTGTCGCAACGGTTGGAATGGGTATATCTGTATATTTTGTAGTATCTCATGTTGAGTACGTATTGCTTCAAATCGGAATGGGAGTACTTGCAGGAGTGTGCGTGTACGCAATGTTATTATTTGTGCTACGTAATAGATATTTTGTCCTTTATTCCTCTCAGCTCCTTGGGGTGTTGTTTCATAAAAGGTAGCTTTATTTGTATTGCCGCCCACTATGCCCAGCTTCTTGCCTGTAAGGAGTGAGCTGACAACAACAGTTTGCCAAAGTCAATTTTTTGTGGTAAGGTGGGGACATGGACGTATCCATCATCATCGTGAGCTGTTGCGGGATTGCTTAATTTCCATTTACAAACATACCACAGAAATCAACTTCGAGGTCATCGTCTCAGACAATGGTTCTGTAGACGGTTCCATTGAAATGCTGAAACAAGACTTTCCACAAGTAGTTCTCATAGAAAATAATGCAAACCTTGGGTTTGGAAGGGAAAACAATCGCGGCCTTGCTGTTGCCACGGGAAAGAGCATCGGATATCGGGATAGTTACCGTTCTTTTGAATCTTTCCCCAATTTAAATAAGCTCCACAGGCAATACTTATGCTTCTTGATTGATAGTTCTGATTTTGTCGCAGGGACTGACAATAAGGCCAGGCTGAATGGGCATATTGTATCTTGACAGAACCGAAAAGTGCCGGGTGGGACTTTTGGGATTCATAGCCAGCTTAATTTCTATGGGAATGATGGTGTTTTGTTCCATAAATAGAGCAAGTCTATTTCTTTTTTGTCAATACCCCAGTAGTAAAAAATCTTGTCCTTGGTTCCTTGTTAAAACTGCGGAAATTCTTCACAAGTTCACTGACAACGTAGGTTTCAAAGAATGCACCGTTCATGGCGCAATCCTCCAGCATTTTGGCAGTTGGCCAGCGCAAAGGTAGGAACACAGTCCTGTGTTCATGAAAAATATCTTCAAAGATTTGTGCCTTAGCGCAGCGGGGAATTTTTCTTTCCCGCTCTTTTCCAGCAAGAATTCGACGGAGGGATTAAAGGGCTCTGCCTGTTGCTGGTGGCATTCCACTTGAGAAAAGGAGTCCATTTCGATGGTGGCGCAACGGCCAGCTAGGGAATCGGAAATGCCTTGCTGCAGCTCAAAACGATTTGAGCCGGATAAAATGTACATCAGCTGTCGCTCCTGTCCTTCCCTGAGCCAGATGAGCCGCTGGGAATCGATGGTTTTCTTGAGCTCTTCCAGCAGAATCGGAGCCTTTTGTATTTCATCAATGATAAGGGCCATGGATGGCTTTCCAGAAAAAGCTGGGGATCGCTTTGGGCCAAAGCCCTGTCTTCCACATCATCCAAGGTGACTCGATTGTATTCATCGCAAAGGTAAATTCAATGGTGGTGGATTTCCCTACTTGCCATGGTTCATAGACAACAACGCAGGGCAATGATTTTGTCAAGTCCTTTTTCGATACTAACCAGATTGTGGCAAGATGCCAATGCAAATCCTTCTTCTTCCAAAAGCCAAAAGAGAATATACGCTGTCCTGAGCGTTCCCCTTTACATCGTGGCGGGAATGGGATAAAGTGGGAGCCATGGAACAAACCCAGGAGGGGCTGCGATTGCGGCAGGTCCTGACAGACTACTTTGACAAGCACAAGGAAATTCTTCTGGCAAGACTGTTCGGTTCTGTTGCCCAGGGAAGGGAGACTGCAAAAAGTGATGTGGACATTGCGGTTCATGGGCGTGAACCGCTGGGAGCTGAGCAGTTGGTGTCCATGCAGCAGGACTTGGAGCTCCTGTGTGGCCGGGAGGTGGATCTTGCGGATCTTCGGGTGGCGGAGGGGCTTTTCCTGTACAAGATTATGACAAAGGGTTGCCCCTTGAAGCACCAGCCGGAAATCCACCATCATTATGCTATGAAGGCCCTTTGTTTTTATGAGGATTTTTATCCCTTGGTGCGCCGGATGCAGATGGAGCGGGTGAGGAGGATGTGCAATGGATAGCGAGCTGGTGCTTGCCAAGCTGGAGTCCCTCCATCGGTGTTTGGAGCGGGTGGAGGCCCAGCATATCCATTCGCTGGAGGATTTGCAGGGAAGCCTGGACAAGCAGGATATTGTGGTGCTGAACCTGGAGCGGGCAGTCCAGCTGTGCGTGGACATAGCAGCCCATCTTCTTTCTGAAACTGGTGCTCCTGTGCCAGATACCATGGCTGGAACCTTTAGGACCCTTTCCGCCCAA
>CAMGSV010000048.1 GCA_946061495.1 uncultured Spirochaetales bacterium
AGTCGCACTCAGGATACCGCGTGCAGCCGTAGAATTCCTTGCCCCGTCCCTTTGTCTTTCTGGCCACAATCTCTCCGTCACAGCCAGGGCGGGGACAGCGGGCCAGGGGGATGGAGCGGGTGCTGTAGCACTCAGGAAAACCTGAGCAGGCCAGGAAGAAGCCGAAACGCCCCAGCTTTTTCACCATGGGCCGCCCACACTTCTCGCAGACCTTGTCCGTCACCTCGTCCATGGTCCCCTTAAAGCTCTCGTGGGTGGCCATGACGTTCTCCACCTTGTCCCGGAAGGGAAAGAAGAAGTCCCCCAGCATCTTTGACCACTGGACCTTGTCATCTTCAATCTCGTCCAGCTCCGTCTCCACCCGGGCGGTGAAATTCTCGTTCACCACCTCCGGGAAGGACTCCACCAGGATGTCGTTTATCATGCGGCCCAACTGGGTGGGCACCAGCTGCTTGTTGCTGCGGGTGACGTAGTAGCGGTCCAGCAGCACGGAGATGATGGGTGCGTAGGTGGAGGGGCGACCAATGCCCTTCTCCTCCAGAGTCTTGACGATGGAGGCGTCAGTGTAGCGGGCAGGCCCCTGGGTAAAGTGCTGCTCAGGATAGAACTTCTGGGCCGACAGCTCCTCCCCCACCTTCAAGGAGGGCAGGGAACCGGTGGCATCCTCCTTGGAGGACAACACCTTGATAACCTTGTAAAAGCCCTTGTCCACCACCTTGCTGGCAGACACCCGAAAGAGGGCATTGCCCGCCTTGATGTCCACACTGGTGGTGCGGGACTTGGCATTGTTCATCTGGCTGGAGACAAAACGCTCCCAAATGATGGTGTACAGCCGCAGCTGGTCTCGGGTGAGGTAGTCCTTCACGGAGTCAGGTGTGTAGGCGGTGTAGGTCGGGCGGATTCCCTCGTGGGCATCCTGGGCCTTCTTGCCCACGGTATACTCGATGGGCTGGGAAGGCAGCTCGGCGGGAAAATGCTCAGACAACCACGCGCGTACATCCTCGATGGCAGTCTGGGAGATGCGCACGGAGTCAGTACGCATGTAGGTGATAAGACCTACACGGGTGGAACCAATGTTCACGCCCTCGTAGAGCTGCTGGGCAATCTGCATGGTCTTGCGGGAGGTGAAGCCCAACCGATTCGCCGCCGCCTGCTGCAGCTTTGAGGTGGTGAAGGGCGGCTTGGGGCGCACCGTCTTGTCGGTGGCCTTGATGTCCACCACCTGGCAAGTCTCGCTGCCAATCTCATCGATGATGACTTGAACCGATTTCTCATTGGGCAGCTCCGGCTTCTTGTCCTGGTACTGCACCAGTTGGGCAGTGAACTTGGACTTCCCCTTGATGAAGTCGGCATCCAGGCTCCAGTACTCGTCGGGGATGAATTCCTCCACCTCCCGCTCCCGCTCGCAGATAAGCCGCAGGGCCACCGACTGAACCCGCCCAGCGGAAAGGCCGTTTTTCACCTTCTTCCACAGCAGGGGAGACAGGTTGTAGCCCACCAACCTGTCCAGGATACGGCGAGCCTTTTGGGCGTTCACCTTGGACTCGTCAATGTCGGCGGGAGACTTCACCGCCTCGTTGATGGCCTGGGGCGTAATCTCATTGAAAACAATCCGCTTGATGGGAGCGGTGGTCTTTCCGTCAAAGGCCTGACGAAGATGCCAGGCGATGGATTCACCCTCACGGTCATTATCGCTTGCCAGCAGCACCTCGTCTGCCTTCTTGGCATCCTTCTGCAGCTCCCGCAAGAGTTTTGCCCGTCCCCGGACGGTGATGTACTCAGGATTGAAGCCATTGTCCACATCAATGGCCATCCTTGATTTTGGCAGGTCGATGAGATGGCCCATGGAAGCCTTCACGGTATACCCGGAGCCAAGATATTTTTCTATTGTCTTTGCCTTTGCCGGAGACTCCACAATCACCAGCGTTTCCTTCTTCTTTTTCTTCTTGGCAGTCCCTTTTGTTTCAGCCATATCAACCTCTAAAAAATAATTGTTTTTCTTGTCTGCAATGTCGTACCGAAGCTGACTTGCCGTTCGTTCCAGAAATCGGCACCCCTTCCCCATTGCTGCCGCCGGGGGGAGCGGAAAAAAACCGCTCGTACTCCTCCAGAGAACTGATGACGGGAGCACCGTCGGCACGATAGCGTTCCATGCCCTGGCAGCACCGCTGGTCCCTCATGCCGGCAGCCATCAGGTACACGTCACGTCCCTGTTCCAGGGCAAACTCCGCCGTAATGAGGGCCCCCGACTTTTCCGGGGCAGCGGCCACCACCGTCACCGGGGACAGGGCCGCAATAATCCTGTTCCGCTGGGGAAAGCGGAATTTCTCCGCAGGCACTCCCGGCAGGTACTCCGACAACAGGCAGCCCCCACGCTCAAGCATGGTGGCCGCCAGCTTCTTGTGGCTCAGGGGAACCACACCGTCAGCACCGCAGGGCAGCACCGCCACCGTCTTCCCCTCACCCGCCAAGGCTCCCTTGTGGACGGCGGCATCAATTCCGAAGGCCAGGCCAGACACCATGGTGTAGCCAGCTCCTGCCGCCTCCCGTGAAAACTCAAAGGCAGCCAAGGCGGCCTCCTGACTCGGCTTGCGGGTTCCCACCACAGAGATGCAGGGCTCACGAACCGCCGCCACATTCCCTCGGTAAAACAGCAGGTAGGGAGGATCGAACATCTCCGCCACCATGGCAGGATAGTCCAGATGATGATGGACCAGGGCCCCAATGCCATAGACCTCCATCAGCTTCAGGCTCCTTTCCGCCATGGCCTGGCAGTCCTCCCCCCTCCACCAGCGGGAACGTATTCTTCTTCCCACCATGGAGGAAATATCTTCTATTGAAAGTACTGCAAGGTCGCCGATAGTGTCAAGTTTTTTTTCAAGAATTACCTTTTCTCTAAAAGATAAAAAATTGAGGGCGCTAATGGCCAAGATGAGAAGGCTATCCCGCATAGGCTGTTTCCAGCACCTGCCGCTTGTTCGCCTCAGCCTGGGCCTTCTTCTCACTGGAGGTGGTGGTGGTAATGATTCTATCATAGATCTCCACTGCCCGTTCATACTCATAGGTCTGGTAATAGGCATTGGCCAGCAGGAACAGCCCGTCCACATTCTTCTTTTCTATCTCCGCCAAGGTCTCCAGATAAGGAATGGCCTTTCCCGGCTCGTCTAGCTCGAACACGTAGAGGACCCCGATGCCGTAGAGGGCCCGAGCATACTTGTCGTCAAGCTTCAGGGCCTGGAGATATGCTGACTCAGCCAGCTTCAAGTAATTGAATTTCTGGGCGGTGGAACCAGTGGCGGCATAATCAAGCGCCTGGTTCGCCATATAGCCTGCACAGACCGCCACGTAATAGTACAGATTTGGATTGGCAGGATAGTACGTGGTGGCCTTTCTGAAGGCCTCCAGCGCCTCGCCGTACATCTGGTTGTCAAGGTAGCGGGAACCCAGCATCTTGTACCAAATGCCAATCTGCTGGTTTGCCTGAACCATATCCTCCACCCGGGCCTGGTACTTCTGGATGGCATCCTTCAGCTCGGCCTCGGTGGTGGGACTGGAAACCCCCTCCTCCAAAGCCTGCATCCGCTTGATTGTCTTGGCATTCGTTCCCAGACCACAGCTGGAAAACAGGAGCACCACCAGTACAGCCACCGTTGCAGGAATCACTGGGATGCAGGTGCATTTATTTCTCTTCTTCATTTTGAACCTCCGGGAAAAAATTCCTTATGATATAAGTGTAATTCATCGTTTTCAACATGTGTATAAATCTGGGTGGTAGAAAGGTCGGAATGCCCCAAAAGCTCCTGCACCGAACGCAGGTCCGCCCCGCCGGACAAGAGGTGGGTGGCAAAGGAGTGGCGCAGGGTGTGGACCTTAGCGGTAACGCCAGAAAGAGCCTCCAGCTCCTGGAACCGCTTCCAGATGCCCTTTCGGGACAGGGGCTGGCCACGATAGTTCACAAAGACCTCCGCCACCTGACGGCTTCCCAGAATGGCAGGACGCCCCTCCTGAATCCACAGGGAAAGCCAGTGGTGGGCGGCATCACCAAAGGGAAGAATCCGCTCCTTGCTGCCCTTTCCCAGCACAATCAAAAGCCGCTCCGGCAGATGGACGTTGGCCATCAAAAGCCCCGCCACCTCGCTGATTCTCAGGCCACAGGAATACACCAGCTCGAACAAGGCCCTATCCCGCAGTCCCAGGGGATCGCTGGTGTCGATGGCAGCCAGCAGGGCATCCACCTGCTCCACAGACAGCACCCGAGGCAATGCACGGCGAATCTTCGGCCGCTCCACCAGCTGCACCAGATTCTCCTGCCAAATGCCCTGCTCCACCAAGAAGGAGCCGAAGGAGCGAAGAGCGGACACATCCTTGGCCACCGTCAGCTGATCCATGTCCCGGGTGGTGCGCCAAATCAGGTAGTCCATCACGTCCTGCACCACCAGCTCAGAAAGGACGGCGGACACATCGCATCCCCCGGAAGTTTCCCCGCCGGAGCGGCTCCTTCCCAGCCAGTGGAGAAACGCCTCCACGGAGGTCTTGTAGGTCTGTGCTGTCAGTCGAGCCTTACGATCCACAGCCAATAGTTGAGAAAAATAACGGCGAAGGAGCTGTTCTCCTCCAGCGAGAGGAAAGAAAGCATCCTCCCCCTCCAATGGAGGACAAGAACTAGAAGAGGCCGGAATAGTAGCCATGGAGGCTCTTAGTCTCCCAACTGGATTCTATTTCGTAGATACGGCGGAATCTTCAGGTCATTGGAGGATGGAACAGGTCCAGTACCGCCAAGATTCAATCCTCCTGCACCAGGATTTCCACTCTCTGTCCTGGGAGTGGAGGCTGCCACACTAGTTCCTTGTGGCTTAGGCTGGAACTGAGACTGGGGATGGGGATGGGATACGGGAGGGCGCACCGGCACCTCCTGTTTGGGAGGCTGGGCAACGGCTCCACCTGAAAAAGAATCCTGGGGAACAGCCTGGCGCCGTTCAACTCCATTTCTGGATGCAAGCGTTGGCTTCTGCAGCTTCTCGAAATCGCTTATCGGGATAGTATTGGTAGTATCCAATTCCACAGAAGAAACAGGCTTCATTTCCACTGGCTCTGAATGAGCAGAATTAAAACCCGTCGCAATGACAGTGACAGAAACTGTTCCGTCCATGGCAGGATCCACCACGTGGCCATAGAAGACGCTTACATCATGATCCGCCGCAGCCTGAACAATGTTGGCAATCTCGTTGACCTCGTACAGGGTGAAGTCCTCTCCACTGGTAATGTTGATGAGGATGTTCTTGGCACCATCGATGCGGGAGTCCTCCAGCAGAGGATTGTCGATGGCCTGGGATGCGGCGTCTGAGGCACGGTTTTCTCCGGTACCAACACCAATACCCATGATGGCATCGCCCTTTCCTTCCATGGTTGTCCTAATATCCATAAAGTCCATGTTGATGAGACCAGTCTTTGTGATGACGTCGGAAATACCCTGGACACCCTGGCGCAATACATCGTCGGCCTTCAGGAAGGCCTCCTTCACCGGTGTCCTGCGGTCCATTGTTTTCAGCAGGTTCTCGTTGGGGATGACAATGAGGGAGTCCACTTCCTCATGGAGCTTCTTGATTCCCTCCTCGGCATTGCCGCCCCGTACTCGTCCCTCAAAGTTGAAGGGCCGGGTAACGACACCCACCGTCAGGGCGCCCATCTCCTTGGCAATCCGTGCCACCACAGGGGCGGCTCCCGTACCAGTGCCACCACCCATACCGGCGGTGACAAAAACCATGTTGGCGCCCTTCAGGGCAGTGATAATATCGTCCTCGTTCTCCCGGGCGGCGGCCTCCCCCACCTCGGGCTTTCCGCCAGCACCAAGTCCGCCGGTCAGCTTCGATCCGATACCAATCTTTCTGTTGGCCTTGGAGGAATTCAGAGCCTGCAAGTCTGTATTCACTACAATGAATTCAACATTCTCCAGACCTGACTCAATCATCCTGTTGACGGCATTAGATCCACCGCCACCACAACCTACAACCTTGATAACGGTAGGTTTCATCAATGGTTCTGTACTCTCTACAGACAAACCTTCAAGCATATATTCCTCCCAACCCAAACAATGCTTCTATCTATTAGAAAAATTCTTTGAAAACGTCCCCGAGCTTTGAGAAAAAGCTGGTTCTGGACACCTGTTCCTCTTCACCATTATATTTATTGTTCCGCTTTGTATCAATACGCTGGCGGGAACGTGCGCTATCCAGCAACAGCCCGATGACAGTGGCATATTCAGGGGTGCGGTACACGTCCACCTTACCACCATAATTGCCAGGTGTTCCAAGGCGGACTGCCGTTGTCTTGAAAACCTTCTGAGCCAGTTCAGTAATTCCCAGCAGCTGGGCACCACCACCAGTGAGCACCACGTTGCCGGAAAGCTGGGTGAGCTTTGTCTGCTGGACAATCTCAGCCTTAATCATGTTGAAGATTTCCTCCACTCGAGCCTGGATAATCTGACAAAGCTCGCTACGGGAAATGGCCTCCGGGCCACGTCCACCAATGCCGGGAATGACCACCTCCTCCACCTCGTCCAGCAGAGGCTCCCAGCAGCAGCCATACTGGATCTTTGTGCTTTCCGCCGTATCCAGCGAGATTCCCTTCACGTAGGAGATGTCGCTGGTGATGTAGGAACTGCCCACGGGAATAGACAGGGTACAGATGGGAGCACCTCCCAACAATACCAATACGTCAGTGGTACCGCCACCCATGTCGATGAGAATAGAACCCAACTCCAGCTCGTCCTCCGTCATCACCGCCTTGGTGGCAGCCAAGGTCTTCAGCATCATGCTGTCAGCACGATACCCCGCCCTGCTGATGCAATTCTGGATGTTCTTCACGGAGGTGCAGGATGCGGTGATGACATGGGTCTCCACCTCCAGCTTCACCCCCAGCATGTCCTTGGGATTCTTCACCTGCTCCTGCTTGTCTACGACATAGTACCGTGGCACCACGTGGAGAATCTGACGGTCGGGGGATATGGGAACGGAACGAGCCACCTCGATAACCTGAGCCATGTCATTTTCCGTAATTTCCCGAGGAGTTGACCCCTTGCTGCCGGCAACCTGCCCCATGCCGGTGGCATCCCAGCTTTTGATCTGGACACCACCAATGGCTGAAATGCAGGAATGCACCTCGCAGCCAGAATCCATCTCAGCATCCTCAATGGACTTCCTGATGGCCTGCATGGTGGACTCAATATTCACGATGGTGCCATTGCGCAAACCCGGAGAGAGCGTCTTTCCCAAACCGATGATCTGAATCTTGTTGTTATCTGTGAATTCGCCTATAACTGTCCTGATAAAATGAGAACCGATATCAAGACCGACGACAACATCACTCAAAGCTACCTCCCGATACGGGCCCCCCAACGTACAAATGCTGCAGGACCCTCCCCATAAATCAGTTGCTGGAAACCTTGGTGCGGAAGGATACGGAACCATACCGCAGGTCAATCTCAGAAATCCCTGGACCGAGGGAATTGACCACATCCAGAACAACTACCATATATTGTAACGAATCTTCACTAAAAGTTCTATCCATCAGAACCTTCGTATGGGAGTGAACAGGATACAAAATCAAGTCGAAATTGCCATACTCCTTCACGTCAACGTGAATTTCGGAGATGGTGGCAAGATATTTCTGAGGCAGCCGCTGGATTTTCGCCAACTGCTGGATGAAATTCCGGTAGGTACTGGGCAGACGCATACCGTCGTTGAAATCCTCCACCGGCAATCCTGAAATCAAGGGCAGGTGGTTGATGGAGGTACCAGCCTTCGCCACGAAGAGCACCCCAGTCTCGTCGATGTGGACAGGGATGGTCCTTCCGTCTACGTTCAGCAGGGTGGCCGCCACGGGAATCCGCTCCTTCACAGAGATGGTGACCGTATCGGGGAAGCCCTTGGAAACAGACACAGACTCGATCCAGGAACAGTCAGCCAACACAGAGGCTGCCAGGGCGGAGTCAAACTTGCTCCAGGTCTGGTTGGGGCCGGTATTGAGAATCTGGCACATCTCCTCCGCCGTATACATCTGCAGACCCGAGAAGGAAATCTTGATGGGGGCCTTGGAAGGGATTATCACCGTGTACAGCACCACCTCCACAATCAGGATGAGGCAGAGGGCCCCCACAATGAATTTCAGAGCCCGAAATTTCTTGTCGCTGTGACGGACCTTTTGCTCACCTTCGGCCATAAAGTTTCTAATGTCAGAATACATCATGCTGTCACTCATACAATCCCCTTTCCAACTCTCTCTCACTTATTCTTCGTCAATTTCTTCAACACTGTTACGATACGATATGTTCAGCAATAATCCGCACATACAGCACGTCACCAACAAGGAGGAGCCACCTGACGAAAAGAACGGCAGGGTGATTCCCGTAACCGGCAGGGCTCCACATACAACGCCACAATTCAACAAGGACTGAATCACAATGCAGGTGGTGAGTCCAAAGGCTGTGAGGGCAGAGAACTTGTTCCTGCTCTCCATCATCAAAGTATAACCTCTCCAAGCGAAAAAAGCCAAAACCAAGAAATACCCCAAAACACCAAGGAATCCCATGGCCTCGGCCCAGCCGGAAAACACATAGTCGGTGTGGATTTCCGGTACACGATGTATTTTTTCCAGTCCGACGCCAAAACCATTGCCCAGGAATCCACCGTCACTAATGGCGGTACGGGCAGTGGAGGTCTGGTAGTTGTAGCCATGGGTGTCGAAGCTGGGTTTTACAAAGGCAATGAGCCGGTTTACCCGGAAGGTGGAGCTGAACACAAAGAGCACCATGGCTCCAGCAGCCAGAAGCATGAAGGGAACCAGCCGGCCCAATCGAGCCCCAGCCACATACATCAGCAGAAAACCGGTGGCAAAAATCAGGATAGCACTAGAAAAGTCATCCTGTCCCATAACAATGGCAGAAAAAAGACAGAGGACAGACACCGGCGGGAAGAGGCTGCGTCTACTGTCCTCAGGATTCTTGATGAACTTATCGAACCAGTTCGCCAGATACAGTACAATGGCTATCTTCACCAGCTCAGATGGCTGGAAGGTGTCACCCACCAGCGGAAGTGAAATCCAGCGGTGGGCACCATTTCTGGGAGAGGAGATTCCCGGAACGAAGCACAGGAGACAAAGCACCAGGGACACCAGCATAATCCAGGGCAGCGACCGGCGAATGAGGGCATGGGAGGACACAAAGGCAATACCCATGACTACCAATCCCACCACCGACATAATCAGCTGCCGGTTGATAAAGTAATGGGGATCACCAAAGGCACGCTGGGCATAGTTGGCGGAACAGACGTAGAGAATCAGCAATCCCAATCCCCACAGGAGGATGATGGAGACGAGAAGCCCAGTGTCTATGTAGTTGCCACGAAGGATTGTTCGTTCCGCAAAAATCTTCCGTACGTTCATACCGTCTCTCCCTGCAGGGCTGCGGTTATGCGCTCCAGCCCCATGCCACGGGAGCCCTTCAGTAGAACCACGTCGCCCTTCCTCAGGAAGCCCCGCAGTACTGCCACCGCCTCCTCTATGGTCTCTTGGCCACTGCCAGCCAGCACCACCCCGCCGACCTGGGAAATCTCCAGTGTGGCGGCAGCACTGCTCATCTCATCTCCAAGAAACACCGTCAAGGCAGCTCCAGTCTTTTGGGCCTGCTCCATCACTTCCTGATGGGCCTCCAGGCTTGCAGACCCCAACTCCAGCATATCCCCCAGCACCAGCACCTTGCGGCCACCGTCCAGCTCCAGGTCACGGAAAAAATCCAGGGCCGCCGCCATGGAGTCGGGATTCGCATTGTAGCAGTCCTGGAGGAAGGTGATGTCACCCCGGAGCACTTGACTGCGGCCAAACAAAGGCTGCACCGCCGCCAATCCCTCCCTGATTTCCTCAAGGCTCAAGCCAAGCTGCCGGGCCACCGCAACAGCAGCCAGGGCATCCTGCAGGTTCGCCCTTCCCGGCAGGGGTAGGGTCATGGTGACCCCCTCAAGACAGAAGCTGGTTCCCTCCAGGCCACAGGATTTGATGGAGCTCACCTGACTGGGGCCATACTCCACCACTATGCAGTCCAGACCCTCCCGCAGAAAATCGCAGTAGGCGTCCATCGCTGGGATGAAGGCGCAGCTGTCGGAAGAGAAATTCCAGAAAACCTGCTTCTTTTCCTGGGCGATGGCATCCCTGCTGCCGAGAATCCCGATATGGGCGGTACCGATGTTGGTGATGACCCCATGATTTGGAGCGAGGACACGGGCAATCTCTGCAATCTCCCCCCTTCGATTCATTCCCAGCTCAAAGACTCCCACCTGATGATGGTCCCGAATCTGGAACACCGACAAGGGCAGTCCCGTCTCCGAATTAAGGTTGCCCTGATTCATCACCACGGAAAAGCGGGTGGACAGGACTGCGGCGAGAATCTCCTTGGTGGTGGTCTTGCCGCTGGAGCCGGTGACACCGATTCTTACAAGGCTTGGAAATTTCTGGACGTAGGCGGCGGCGGCATCCTGCAGGGCGTACATGGTGTGGTCCACCGCCACGAAGGTGGCTGCAGGGTAGGAATGGTGCCACTGAACCAGCTGGTGATGGTTGGAGACAGCAAAATCCCTCCCCACCAGCACCACCGTGGCACCCTTTTCCAGGGCGGCAGGCACATAGTCATGGCCATCCTGGAATTCCCCCACCAAAGGAATGAACATTCCCCCCGCCACGGCGCTCCGGCTGTCTGTTGCCACAGAGGTGAAGCAAAACCCATCCTCAGGGCATCCCATGACAAGAGCTCCGCCAGTGGCGGCCAGGAGTTCATTGAGAGATAATAATGATGTTCTGGCGGCTACCTGCACGTCACTGCACGCACCGCCCTCCGATGCCTGGACAGACAATGCCGAGACACCTCTTGCACATTCCACTGTTACTAACGCTCCCACAACAATATAACAGTCAAAGATGGGCTGAGTCCCCGCAGGTTCCCAGCCCCTTCAGTTTCAATTCCAGACGACATCCCCCCCGTCGTCCGACATCCTCTGTCAACAGGCGTGTACCGTCTTATCGGCCGCCCATCTCCACCCGGATGATCTCACTGCTTTCCGCCGGACGCATCCCCAGCTGACCGGAAGCCAATGCCTCTATGCGGTCCGCACTGCTCAGAACACTGATTCCAGTGATCAGGTTCTTGTTCTCCTCCACCATTTCAGCCTGCCTCCGCTCCAGTTGGGCAATCTCCTGCTCCAGCTGGGCAAAGCGTCGGGCCTGGACACCGTCCACGGCGAGGAAAAGCGGGATGCTGGCAGCCAGCAAGCAAATGGCAACTCCCTTTGCCAAAGCGCTTTTCTTTTTCATTGCAAACTCCATTTCATCCTTGGGAAGGAGAAATCATCCGTGAAATCTCCGCATCTATTTCCCGCAATTTCCGTATGACACGTAGCTTGGCGCTACGGGAAGGCGAATTGCACTCCACCTCCTCCCTGGAGGGAAGCACCGGCTTCCTGGTAAGCACCTGAGCGTGGGGCATACCACCACACTTACATATCGGCTCCTGGGGCGGACAAACGCAGGCCTTCCCCAAGTCACGGAAATAATTTTTCACAATCCTGTCTTCCAGCGAATGGAAGGTGATGATGCCCATCTTGCCACCCACCTGCAAGACATTGAAGGCATGAGGCAGCACCTGGGGCAGGCGGTCCAGCTCGTGGTTCACCTGGATGCGCAGGGCCTGGAAGGTTCTGGTGGCCGGGTGAAGGTGACCGTGGCGGTAGGCGGCAGGAACCACACCGTAAATCAAATCCGCCAGATCCGAGGAGGACTGAATTACAGAAGCCTTCCGTGCCTCCACAATGGCCGCCGCAATCCGACGGCTGTACCGCTCCTCCCCATACAAATAAAACAGGTCCGCCAGCTGCTTTTCCGACCAGGTGTTCACCACCTCTGCGGCGGAAGGACCGGCATTCTGGTTCAGCCGCATGTCCAGGGGCTCCTCCTTCCGAAAAGAAAACCCCCGCCCCGACTCCTCGTAGTGGAACACGGAGATACCCAGGTCAAAAAGGATGAGATGAGGTCGGTGGCCACTGGAAAGGTCAAAGTCCCGATAAAACTCATTGAACCAGCCCAGATGAAAACTCATCCTGTCACCGTGGCATACCAACCGTCTTCTGGCCTTTGCCTGAATGTTGGGGTCGGCGTCAAGTCCCAGCACATGGAGCTGAGGATAGGTCTTCAGGAAGCCATCGCTATGGCCACCCTCCCCCGTGGTGGAATCAATCAGCAGCGGCTCCTCACCATAGGCCTCCCCCTCCGGAGACAGATAGTGCAGACATTCCTGCAAAAGTACTGGTGTATGGACAATGTTGTCTTCAGGAGAAACCACGGTCTACTCCTACAAACAGATGGCGCTGAGGCCCTCTGCAGCCTCCCGGAAGGAAGATTCACTCTCCTCCAGATAAGCCTTGTACGTTTCAGCATCCCACAATTCGATGTACTTGTTGATTCCCAGAAAAATACATTCCTTGGACAAGCACGCATACTCCCTTAGGCTCTGAGGAATACTGATCCGCCCACCCTTGTCAAACTCCACCGTTTGAGCCGGTGCTATCAGTCGACGAATTACAGATCGATCCCTGCCGCTAAAGGGAGATGCGGCTCCCATGAGCTTTGATGAGAAATTATTCCACTCCTGAGCCGTGAACAGCCACAGACAGCGGTCCACCGACTGGGTGATGATGAGGCTATCTTCTGCGAGTTCCCGCCGCAGCCGGGCTGGAAAGGGAATGCGTCCCTTTTCATCCAAGGTGTTGCGGAACTCACCGGTAAGCAAATCCATCCACAATTTCCCACAATTTACGTTTTTCTCCCACCTATCTTACATTTTAACCAAAAAATTCCACCTGTCAATCATCTTCATTGGGATTTTGTCCAAAACTTGGACAGGTCTTTACTTTTTATCTATACGCATATATAGTTGTAGCATGATCAACACCTACTCCGAATCAAGGCTCCACAAAACCCTCAAAAATCTCTATGCCCTAGACAACAATGGTAAAACGGAGCAGCCGGTGGAGGGAAAGATCTGCGACATTGTGGCCGACGACGGCTCCATCATCGAGATACAGACCGGCAGTCTGGCGAAGCTCCATGGCAAGCTGGGCCTCCTTTTGCCTCGTTACCGGGTGACGGTGGTGTATCCGCTGGTGGTGCAAAAGACCATCGAGACGGTGGGGAAGGACGGAAGCCTGATGTTGCGACGGAAAAGCCCCAAGAAACAGGGGATATTGGATATTTTTAGGGAACTTACTTCTATATATTCGTATC
>CAMGSV010000049.1 GCA_946061495.1 uncultured Spirochaetales bacterium
AAGTAAAATAAATTTTTTTGAGAAAAATTCAGTAAAAAACAGAAATCACCCTACTTCAAAAGCCGTCAATAGGGAAAAAAAGTAGTTGGCATGGTTTATGCTTATACTCTGTATCACATTTCTAGGAGAGTAGCGTATGATACCTACAGTCAACAAGATTTATCTACAGTACCGTGCGAAGGAGCTCACACGGGATGAAACGGAATCTCTGCTTTTAGCAGAAATTTTTAAGTCGCCAAAGTATTATGGACTTACCAATCCCAACGAAGATGAGGTCAGCAGTTTCCTTCTCTGGATTCATCATCACATCCCAAGCATATTGGAAAAATACAATCCTGAAGAGAGTACCTTTCTTACCTACTTTACTACCGCCATTCGACTACGCTACCGCAGTTGGAGACGACAAGTGGTAAAGGAACGGCTGATACAAGAAATCCTGGATACCCACCATTATCAGGAGTCATTGGAAAATGAGGAGCATTTCCTTGAAGTAGCAGAAATTGAGCCAGTATACACCACCAATGGCAACCAAAAGCTGCAGCCACGGCACCCCTTGTCCACCAAACAAGTCACAACAATACTAGTACTTGCATTACGCTCCATCCATTCCCTTTCCGATTCTATCATCAGCAAAATTCCCCCATTGACAGGGATTTCCCAGGATGAATTCCAAAGATGCCTCGAAAGAATTGAGGAACACATTGAGAAGAAAAAAGAATTGCAGCAGCAGCTGGAAAGAAAAATTAATCGTACCTATATTTTTTACCAACAGCATAAGCAGGAGTTGGAGGCCCTCGATCCATCCATGTCCCAATATCACATTGTTGCTCACCAATACAAGTACAAGCAAAAATTGTTGGAAAAATTACGGAACGACAGGAAAAACATCTGTTTTTATCCTCCCAACAAGTTGATAGAAGAAATCTTGAATCTGCCCCACGGAAGTGTTCGACGGATCTTGCGCAATGCAGCCAAACACATTGCACAAATCAGAGAACTTCTTGACCTAGAAAACAAGTAAATGTTAGGATGCTCCCATGAAAATATATTTTGCCTCAGGCAATCTCCACAAGAAACAGGAGATGTCTGCCCTCTTTCCCGAATTTGACCTTGTCATTCCTTCAGAGGAAGGTATTTCCTTCAATCCAGAAGAGACAGGAAAAACCTTTCTAGAAAATAGCATCATCAAGGCTCAGGAATTGTGGAACCTTGTGCATCAGCCAGTCATTGCTGACGACTCTGGCATCTGCGTGGATATACTGAATGGTGTACCAGGAATCTATTCTGCCCGTTATGCGGGCAAGGATTTCCACCACGGACGGAATGACGGAACAAAGCCAAGCCAAGAGGAGCAGAACCGCCTGCTTCTGGAGGAAACCGACCTGGCCATGACCGATTACAGCGCAAAAGCAATGCCGCTGCCAGAAAACCCTCGCAGCTGTCGCTATGTTTGTGCCATGGTGCTCTATCTGGGACCAGACCGATTCTATTCCGCCCAAGAAACCATGGAGGGAAGCCTCATCCAAAGCCTCGACCTCTCCCGTGGAACCGGTGGATTTGGCTACGACCCCATCGTCATACTGGCAGGAACAGATAGAACCATTGCCCAGCTGTCGGCCCAGGAAAAGAACAGCCTGTCCCACCGAGGCAAGGCAGCCGCAGGAATCCGTCAAATTCTTCTCCAACTAGCCAAATAAGTCTCAGGCATCTCCCTGCTTTCTAAACAGAAAGATTCTGGGAGATGCCTTGCCCAAATACTCCAGTCCACTGGCAGATCCACAGGCAGTCATAGCCTTCTCCGTATAGAATGAAACGTGGGTCAAATCGTCCTTGTACCACCAGCCCTTGAAACCCTCCGGTATGTTCATGGGATCTGGAATGGGCAAAGTGCCAACTGCCACGTAGCCACCCTCAGCACAGCAGGCGGCCAAACCATCAAAGCCCTCCTGAGGATCCTCAAAATGCTCTGCCACCTCAAGGCAAAGCACCAACGATGCTTTTCTCCCTGCAAGGGATTTTTTTGGGGCAAAAAATGGATCCCACCCTAAAATACAATCTGATTCTGGTAATGGAGGAAGCTTCACTGCCAACAGGTCCACCAGCTGCTCCAAGGAAACAACCTGTTGAAAATCCACACTACCTGAGCCTTCAATCTTCCCCCCTTCTCCCCCACTCCGCTGCCTGGCAGACACCTTCTGCATCAACTGAACCAAGGCGGGATTCGGTCCACAGCCATAATCCAGCACAAGCTGTGGAGAATAGCTTGGCAGGAAAGAAAAGCAATCCCGCAGGAAGGTGGCAAGAAAAAGGGCATACCCCAAATCCTCCAAAACATTGTGATGGCACCCATATCTATCCCGCTGCTGGGCCTGTGAAAGGAAACAGTTACTGGATAATGATATAGCATTGCATTTTCTGCACATAAAATATTCGAGGGATTTTTTTTTCGTCACAATAGGAAATGAAAACAGATTGTTTTCTCCACAAAATTTACATCTGGAAAAAAGCATATAAAACTATAATTTATCCTCAAGAAAAATACAATTGCCACCGATAAAAATAATGAAAAGTTGTGTGGGTGGACAGCTTCGTTGAAGGATCCTACCATACATTTTCACCGTAAGTTATCACTAATGTAGCCTTGTAGTGTAAACTTGCAACGGACAGCAGGGAAGTTGTCCGAACACAATTCCATGGAGGAAAAATATGGTTATCAACCACAACATGTCAGCTATGTATTCCAACCGCCAGCTTGGTGTAACAGGCGTAAGCGTACGGAAGGACATTGAGAAGCTCTCATCCGGAATGAAGATCAACCGGGCAGGCGACGATGCATCAGGACTTGCTGTATCTGAGAAGATGCGCAGTCAGATCCGCGGTTTGAACCAGGCATCACGGAACGCATCCAATGGTATCAGCTTCATCCAGGCAACCGAAGGTTACCTGCAGGAGACCACCGATATCATGCAGCGCATCCGCGAGCTGGCTGTTCAGTCATCCAACGGAATCTACACTGCTGAAGATCGTATGCAGATTCAGGTTGAAATCTCACAGCTGGTTGCAGAAGTTGACCGCATCGCCAGTTCCGCACAGTTCAACGGATTGAACATGCTCACTGGTCGTTATGCAAAGCAAACAGGCGAAAACTCTGTAACAGGTTCTATGTGGCTCCATATCGGTGCCAACATGGACCAGCGCATGGAAGTTTACATCGGTACAATGACCGCTGTAGCTCTGGGCGTTCGCGAACTGGGCGACGAGACAATCATTAGCTTGGCATCACCGGCTGAGGCCAATCGTGCAATCGGTACTATCGACGAAGCTCTGAAGAAGATCAACAAGCAGCGTGCTGACTTGGGTGGATATCAGAATCGTCTGGAGCATGCAGTTAAGGGCATCGACATTGCCGCTGAGAACCTGCAGGCCGCTGAGTCACGCATCCGTGACACAGACATGGCAGCTCAGATGGTTGAGTACACCAAGAACCAGGTCTTGACACAGGCTGGAACTGCAATGCTGGCTCAGGCCAACACACAGTCCCAGAACGTTCTGACACTCCTCAGATAAGGGTCATAGTATTAACCGGAAATAGTGCGGATTTCCTGCACTATTTCCGGGTGTTTGCATTATTTAAAAAAAGTTTTTTTTCTCTTTACAACTCTTCCATTTCCTAGTATAATGATAAAAGATTTAGGTATGAATTTAGACATACTGATTGATCTTTGACAAATACTTTCCATGTTGTCTGTGACAGCATGAACAGACATAGTCTCAGACCGTGTCTATTTATGCTGATGGGTCTAAAACAGTAGCGGAAGGCGCAACTCCCTGCTGGCCACATAGGCATAAGAATAAATTGAGGACAGGGAATGTTCTCACGTATTATCACATGGAGGGTAAACATGATTATTAATCACAACATGAGTTCTATGTACGCCAATCGTACACTGGGTGTTTCAAATGCACAGATTCAGGGCAACATAGAGAAACTCAGTTCTGGTCAGCGCATAAATAGAGCTGGCGATGATGCTTCAGGATTGGCTGTATCCGAGAAGATGCGGTCACAGATTCGTGGTCTGAATCAAGCTGAAAGAAATATCCAGAATGGTGTTTCCTTCATCCAGACTACAGAAGGTTATCTCCAGGAGACCACCGACATTCTGCAGCGCATTCGTGAGCTCGCAGTACAGTCTGCAAACGGCATCTACACAGATGAAGACCGCATGCAGATTCAGGTTGAGGTTTCCCAGCTCATTTCTGAAGTGGATCGCATCGCAAGTCAGGCACAGTTCAACGGAATGAACATGCTTACCGGTGCCTTCGCAACAGATTCAGCATCAAACCGCATCATGCAGTTGCAGATTGGCGCAAACATGGACCAGAATGCACGTGTGTACATCGGTACCATGACCGCTCAGGCACTTGGCCTAGTTGGTGCTCAGGGTTCAGACGAGAGTATCGCTATCAACACCCCCGAGTCAGCTAACGTGGCTATTGGTTCTGTAGATGCCGCCCTGAAGGCCGTTTCAAGACAGCGCGCCGACTTGGGAGCTTATCAGAATCGCTTTGAGATGGCAGCAAATGGTGTTGCAATTGCAGCCGAAAACCTGCAGGCAGCTGAGTCTCGCATCCGCGATACCGACATGGCTGCTGAGATGGTAGAGTACACCAAGAACCAGATCCTGACACAGGCAGGAACTGCAATGCTGGCTCAGGCTAACGTACAGTCACAGAACGTACTGGCACTGTTGAGCTAAACGAATCTTCATCAAAGAGATATCTGGATGTCATCTTTTTGGTGAGAACGAACCAGGAGAGGTGCGCCCCTCTCCTGGTTTTATTTAGGAGGAGCCCATGACTGGAATTCAATCAATTGGGCGGAATTTGGCAATGGATGGCCAGCCTTACTACTCACCGCAATCTACACTCACTGGTAGTAGTCGACAGGTTCGTATTCCTGTCAGTGAAATTCCAGACGTGGCTGCTACCCTTGCCGATAATCTCGCCAAAGCTCAAAATGATGTGCAACAGCTACAAAGAGTTGCTGATAGCATAGGAAAGAAGATTCGCTTCAATGTCAATGAAGAACTTGGACAAGTTGTCGTCAAGATTGTCGATCCTTCAACCGATAAGGTATTAAGGGAGATACCGTCTGAGGATATGCAACAACTCCGGATCACAATCAGGCACACTATAGGGCTGCTGGTTGACGAGGTAGTTTAAAGGCATTTCTGCAGACATAGGTGAGCAATGTCTGGAATCAGTATACCTGGTGTTGGTGACAAATACAAAACAAACGATCTCATAGAAGCCCTCATCAATCAGGAGAAGTTGCCTTTAGAGCGGGAGCAAAAAACTCTTGATGGATACAAGGTGCAGAAGGATGCATTGCGAAGCATCAATCAGAATATGTCTTCCTTGCGTGAAAGTGCAAGAGGACTGTATTCCTTTGACAATCCTTTTAACGACAAGATGGGTATTTCCTCTAACGAGGAGGCAATTTCTGCCGAACCAGGCCGTAATGCAGCCTTTGAGTCTTTCAAGGTAGATGTACTACAGCCAGCTACTACAGACCGATTCCTATCTAAAGAAATTTCCAATAGCTATAGAGTTGAGGCAGGAAACTATACCTTCAAATCCGGGGAAAAAAGTGTAAACATGAACTGGAAGGGTGGAACCCTTAAGGATTTTATATCCTCCCTTAACAAGCGCAGCAAGGACATTGTGAAAGGAACATTGGTGGGCGTTTCACCTGGCAAACAGGCTCTGATGATTGAGTCCATGCAGACAGGAGAGGAAAACCGCCTTATCTTTGAGGGGGATGCACTGGATTTTGCTAAGGAAATTGGAATGATCCAGAAGGTTCAGCCCCAGGGTACGCCCCTCTCCTCCTCCAATACAATAAAAGAAGCTCCAGCCAACACACGTTCCATTTCTACCACAGAGGAGCAGGTTGGAATGCCGGCCTTGTCTTCCACCGGTGTAAAAATTGAGGACGGAAAAATTATTGTGCCTCCTCGAGGCAGTTTTTCTATTCCAGTTCCATCGAATATCGCCTCGGATCCAAACCAGTACATCCAGTTTTCCATCGGACAGATGGACGTTGCGGACATTACCACTGGATTAAACGAGGCAGCCCAAGGGCCTGTGCTTCCCAGTGCCGGCGGTATCAACTTCAAGGGAATCCGTGTAGATAATATCCAGTCTGACACAACGCTCCCGACAAATCAGTCTGCAGTAGCACGAAATCCCCTGACACCAATCAGCAACGATCAAATTGTCTCTATTAGAATGAAGGACGGCACTGAAATTGAGGTGCCCCACCAACAGGGAGAAACAAAGGAGGATGGCAGCAAGCAGGTTTCTATCCAAGTTTCAGACTATCCCGATATAGACTCAATTGTTGTGCGGAACAGGAATACCGGTAAGGAGCTGACCCTCAGTACTATCGAGTCTTTCAACAAGAATGCTGATCTCGGCTTTGAGCCTATCAATCCCGCCAGTATCGCCCAAGACGCAAAGCTCAAATACGAGGGAATAACCATTACCCGCCCCACCAATGAGATTGACGACATCGTTCCTGACGTGACATTGCGGGTTAAGCAGAAGACGGAGAAGACCGTAACCATCGACATCAAGCCTAATACCGAGACTGCCAAGGAAGCCCTCATCACCTTTGTGGGAACCTACAACCAGGTGATGGCAGAAATAAATGTGCTGACCCAGACAAAGGAAGAGATCATCTCCGAGCTGGAATACCTTTCCGATGAAGAAGTGGAAAAATACAAGGAATGGTTGGGCTTATTTCAAAGTGACTTTTCTTTGAAAAATGGAAAGAGCGCCATGCAGACCATCGTCTCCTCACCCTATATTGTGGAGGTGAACGAAGAGATATCCATGCTTTCCCAGATGGGAATCTCCACCAGTGCCGACAGCTATGCTGGATATTCTGCTAGTAAAATGCGTGGATACCTTGAAATAAATGAAGGACAGTTGGACAAGGCCCTGGAAAACAATTTGCTTGAAATAAAGAATATCTTTGGCTACGATACTGACGGAGACATGGTGATTGACAGCGGAATTGCCTTCCAGTTAGACCACCGCCTTCAGAGTTTTGTCCAGTCGGGAGGCATTTTTTCCGCAAAGATCTCTGGTCTAGATACGAGAATTGCCAGCTCCGAGACACGTATCGAGAAGCTGGAGACACAGATTGAGGCTAAGGAACAAGAATTAAAGAGGAAATATGGACAGATGGAATCGACGCTGAACAGTCTTGAGGCCCAATCAGAATCCATTACCAATAGCTTTAACAATTTGAACGGTAGTAAATCCAAATAATGGAGGGTAAACAGTGAAAATATACATCAACGGACAGGAAGCAGATATTACCCTTGACACGGAGCATAATCTCGGAGACATACTGAAATCCTTCGAGATGGAATGTGAAAGAAACAATGCCACCACCATCAATATTATTGTGAACGGCCAGGAATTGTTGGCAAATGAGTTTGACACACTCATACTAAAGCCGATTGAGGAAATTGAAACTCTAGAGCTGACGACAATTACAGAAGATGATGTGCTGGCTTCCCTACAGGACATTGCAAAGCATTTCTGTCAGATTGCAGATGACTTGAAGATGATTTCTGTCCAATTCCAGAATGGCCAAGATAAACTGGCCTTTGCTACCGTGACAAAGCTGGCTGACAATGTGGATTATTTCTGCAAGGCAACGGCACTTTCCAGTCTTTTTCCTGGCCGTTTCATTAATATGGATGTAGATGGGGTCAAGGTGCAGGATTTTTTTGAAGACTTCTCTTCTATCTTGACTGAGTTTGAGGAAGCCTTCAAGAATTCTGACTCAATCATGTTGGGAGACCTTGCTGAATATGAGATTACGCCAAGAATCGAGTCCATCGTTGCAATGATTAACACTTTGAGCTAATATTATACCCAAATTGGAGTTTTAGGATGCAGGTATTAAAATTAAATGACATAAAGAAGAACGAGGGTGTAATATATTATCGTCGCCAATACACCGCAGAAGCGGAAATCGAGTTGCCCAACTGTGTGGAAAAGCTTCCCATCTCCTTCATCATTGAGACTGGTCCCCTGGGAGACAAGCAGTTTGACTTGGAATTTGACCCGTACAAGGTCAATTATCCCTTCATCCCCATAAAAAAAGCCCTAAAAGAATATATCCTCAACATTGACCAGATGGGAGCCCTTCCTCTATGACCTTTGTTACCCATTCAGCGGAGGAAACCATTCAGCTGGGAAAAAAGATTGGTTCCCTACTACAGCCTGGTGCAATAATTGCCATGGAAGGAAATCTGGCTGCAGGAAAGACCACCATTACCAAGGGAATTGCCGAGTCTCTGGGCATTGAGGAAACCATAACTAGCCCCACCTTTACCCTAATTTCTGAATATGAGGGGAAAATGCCCCTGTACCACATGGATGTGTACAGACTTGATTCCTGTGAGGATTTCATCAACCTCGGTGTTGAGGATTTGATGTACGGAGAGGGAGTCAGTATCATCGAGTGGAGCGAGCGGGTGCGGGAGGAGCTGCCTAAATCCACCATTACACTGCGCCTAGAGGTTCGTGAAGATGGAGGCAGGGACATTACCCTTGAGAACTGGCCATACGGAGAACTACAAGAATGAAGGCCCTCGCAATAGATTCAGCTGTACCATGTATTAGTCTTGCTGCGTGTAATCAGCAGAAGAAAGCCTCTGTAACTCTGGATATTGGAATGAGACAGTCGGAGAAACTGATTCCAGCCATAGAGTATGTGCTCGAACAGGTTGACCTTCACCCTACAGACCTTGAGCTCATTGCATTGAGCGGTGGCCCCGGTTCCTTTACCGGTTTACGCCTGGGATTTGCCGCCGCCAAGGGACTGCAATTTTCCACAGGCTGTCCCGTCTATTCAATTCCTACCTTAGAAGCACAGGCACTGCCCTATTCATGTTGGCCGGGAGTCGTTGTTTCCGCCATAGATGCAAAGAAGGACAGGTTCTACATCCAATTCTTTTCACATGGTGAAAAACAATCAGAACCCATGGATGCCGAGATAGAGGAGATTGTCCAGACAATAGGTTCCCAAGAAGCCTTGATTGTTGGTTCCGACAGTCTTGTCCTCCACAACAGGCTCAAGTCCCAGAACAACAATCTGAGGCTTCATCGTCTGCCAGACCTGTCAACTTCCATTACAGACGCATTATTTTCCATGGCACAGAAGGCCCATGAACGGCAAGGAGCCCGATTGGAACCATATCAGGGGCCCATTTATCTGAGAAAGAGTGAGGCTGAGGAAAATCAGCGGTAAGGGAAAGCTGTCATGACGATTAGGTCATGGCAGCTTTTTTACCTGATGTCAAAGTAGAATCGACTCAGATAGGTAAACCTATTCTTCGCACGCTTCCAGAAGGGACTCTGTGGATAGGAATCCACCACATGCTTGTAGGCCTTCTGCGCTTCCTTGATATTACGAACGGGTGACTTTGACTCCAGAACCTGTCCCTTGAGATAGTAGGCTGCATCGAAGTCATTGACCGCAATGGCAAAGAACTGGTTGAGGTAATCCAGCGAGGCAGGATAATCCTCGGCATAGAAACATTCCTGGGCCTTTGCCAGCAGGGCATCCTGCTCCTCCAGCCGGCGCTCCAGTTGATTCTGCTGCTTCGAGGATTCGGTTTCAGCTTGAGCGGAACCAACCTGCTGGATGTCGGCGGTTCTTTGGCGCTCAAGCTCCTCCTGCACCCAAGGGAGCTGCAGGTCTTCCATAGCCATACCTGTCTGGGGATTGTAATTGCTGGGAACAGAAGCAGTTGAAGAGGCACTTTCTGGCTGATATAGTTCCTGCTGGCGAGTAGCTGAAGCATCGGGCTGGGATTGGATAGACTGACTGGTGATAGGAATTGCATCCCGAGGAGGAACAATCTGTAGTGCACCTACCTGGTTCTGGACAGGCTCCTGTAAACGCTGGCTGTCAGCCTGAACGACGCCGGTGACGGGAGCCTGCTGATTTGAAGCCGGTGCTGCAGTACTCGTGTCAGATGGTGTATCGGTGGTGCTAGCATTCGCAGGACGAGTTTCTACTACGGGGGGCTGGGTGCTAGGGGACTCAGGAGTAGTTGCAGGACGGTTGGTATCAGCAGCAACCAATGGCAGAGCTTGAGGTTCCGTGGTATCACCAGCAGCTTTTGTTCCATCATTAGTTGCATCAACAGTTGTCGGGAGAGTGGCCACTGCGGATATCGGATTGACAGGCATAGTACTGGTTGGACCAGCAGAAGCCATACCAGAGGTGGAAGGTACTGGAGATTCTGGAACTTCTGGGGCAGAACCAATTGCAGTCTCAGGTTCCACTGCTGCCAGCATCTCTTGGGTTGGCGCCGCTTGCACATAGTCGGAGGGCTGGGGGGTGATATCTTGATAGGCGGGTATCACAGAGTCGTAGTTGGGAGCCATAACACGAGAACCGGTCTGGGCTACCGTGTCGGTGATGGTCACCTGAACAAAATCATCGATGAAGGTGGCAGTCAGCACATCCTGCTTGTAAAAATGAAGGATTGTAGAGCCAGATTTAATGGACCGAAGGGTAAAATTGGTGTCATTGCTGGTGCGACGACGACCAAAATACGTGAAATTTGGAGTTCCGATGGAAAGGCCCTCCGTTGTCACCTCACCGAGATATACCCAGCCATTGCCTGGATACCGCAGGTCAAGGAACTGCTGGTTGTCCATAACGATTGTGCGGGAAGGCTCCACAGGAGTAACAACTCCTTGTATTGCGTTAACGTCTATGGGAGCTGCTTCCTCTGGAACAAACTCCTCCAGTTGCGGATCAGACTGTTCCTGAGAAACAATTTCTGGAACGACAGCATCCTCCACCTCAACAAGAAGGGACTCATCTTCCATAATCGGTGCTTCAGCCTGGGACTCCACCTCCGACAAACGCTCTGCAGGAGCCGCCTGCTCCAAAGATGGTTCTAGCAGGGATTCAAGCTCCCCAGCATCAGGAACGGTAGTGTCCACCACTTCCTCCACAACAAGGGCCGGCTCATCATCTGGCTGTGGCAGCGGTTCAGGAATAGACTCCACTCCTTCATAAGCGGGAGTCTCCACCACCAAGGCTATCTCTGGCTCAACGACCATCCTCTGTGGGTCATCAATAACAGTGGCCATATTCTCCAGGTCATCCACGAAAGGAGCCTGTTGCTGGTCTACATCTATAATTTCAATTTCCTGCAAATACTCTGTCTCTTCCAGAGGAAGGACATCGTCCAAATTATCTTCTTTCAGCTCAAGGAAATCAGTGGTGGGGAACATCTCGGAGGAGCCATCCTCCAAAGATAGATCCTCCAAGGAAGTATCCCCTCCCTCCTGAACAGTCTGTTCTTCCAAGGCAGGGACTTCTTCCGGCTGGACTGCATCGGTAGCGATGGATTCAGTTGGAGCCACCTCCTCATGAGGTTTCGCAGGTGGCGTGGAGGAACAGGAAATCATCAAAAGACAAAGGATGAGACAGAATGGAATATACTTCAAGGAGCCACCTCCAGCAAATCGGAAATAACAGCATCATTGGCCGCCTGGAGGGAATCCAGCAGCTCTTGGTCAGGGGGGCTAAACCACCTTTCTATGTCATCCTCCGTCCAAACATAGTCCTTTGGCCGCACCAGATGGTACTCATCAGGCATGGACGGAGGTTGTGGAGCCACCAGGGGCTGATGGAGAATTATGGAATCATCGAATACAATGTTTTTCTTTCCCAAAAAAGTGCCATCTCCCACCACAATGATTATAACAGCAATGAGAAAAAATGCTAGTAGAATCACTATGCTGATCTTGGCGAATTTGGGAATGTCAATCCTGCTCATGTTGATTATCTCCAGAAACTACAGGTTTTGTTCTTTTGGGTGGATGGGGCGGGATGTAGACATCCTCCTCCACAGCCACATCCTCCTCCTCGAAAGGCTCCATGTCAGGCAGAGTGGCACCGCCGCCGGCACCTTCGTTTTCCAGCCTGATGGTGATGACCTTGCTGACGCCAGACTCCTCCATGGTGACACCCAGCATGGTTCCCGCGCCAGACACGGTCTTCTTGTTGTGGGTGATGACAATGTACTGGCTTACGTTGGCAAAGTCACGCAGGGTATGAATGAAGCGGAGGACGTTCTGCTCGTCCAAGGCGGCATCAATCTCGTCCAAGAGACAGAAGGGCGAGGGGCGAACCATGTAGGTGGCGAACAGGAGGGACACCGCCGTCATGGTCTTCTCTCCACCGGAAAGCAGCGCAATGTTCTCCAGCTTCTTTCCCGGAGGCTGGGCAAAGATGTCGATGCCGGACTCCAGCACATTCTGGGGATTCACCAGCCGCAGCTCCGCCCGACCACCGCCAAAGAGACGACGGAACATATTGTGGAAATTCTTCTTGATTTTGTTGTAGGTGGCCAAGAACAGCTCCGTGGACTCCGCCCGAATCTCCTCGGTGATGCGCTGCAGGTCGTCCTTTGCCTTCTGCAGGTCGGCAATCTGGGCCGCCAGGAAATCGTAGCGCTCCTTTGTCTCGGCAAACTCCTCTGGAGCAGACAGGTTCACGTTGCCCAAATCCTTCATGGACTGACGGGCCTTGGCCAGCTTGTCCCTCAATTCGGCTGCGGGCGCAGTGATGGTGTACATCCGCTCCTCGAATTCCATCAGGTCACGGGAATGGTTCTCCCGGAAATTCTCCTTCACATTGCGAATGTCCGTCTCGATGGTCGCCAGATCCAGACTATATTTTTCCAGCAGGGCCTGGCACTTTGACAGTTCCGCTGTCTTTTTCTTGACCTCTTCCTTCTTGCCAGACACATCGCTGTTGCGGGAACGAATCTCCCGCTCCAGCTCCTGCAGCTCGGCAGTCATGGTCACACCCCTGCGCTCGATGGAGGCAATCTCTCCCTCCAGCTCCACCAGCTGGTCGTGGACATCCTCCAGCCGCTTGCGCTCGGCGAAAAGCTCGTTTTCCACATCGTGAAGGGCTGACTCCTGGGAGGCCAGTGTGCGACGCAGCAACTTGATTTTGTCCTCGGCAGACTGGATGTGGGTCTGCATCTGGGCCTTCTGGATACGCAGCTCCTCCAGAGTGCCACGATACTCGTCGATTTTTCCCACCAGTCCGGCGTTCTCGCTTTTCAGGGAGGAAATCCGTTCCCGCAGGCTATCC
>CAMGSV010000050.1 GCA_946061495.1 uncultured Spirochaetales bacterium
ATAGTATATCATGGCAATGTTTCTTTATCAATTTTAAGGTGCAGCAAGAAGCCTGGGCAGTGGTCTTGGGAACGACTGCTACCCAGGCTTTGTATTCTTAGAGTGCATGGTATTCTGTCTTAGTTTTCACCTTTCCATTTTTCCAATAGGTATATTCATACCATTTTTCATCGCCGTCACTGTCTTTGTAATGAATCAAGTTCCCGTTGCTGTCGTATTCATTCCATTCTTCCTTGCCGTCACTGTTTTTGTAATGAATCAAGTTCCCGTTGCTGTCGTATTCAAACCATTTTTCATAGCCGTCACTGTCTTTGGAATGAATCAAGTTCCCGTTGCTGTCGTATTCATTCCAGGATTCATCGCCGTCACTATTTTTGTAATGAATCGAGTTCCCGTTGCTGTCGTATTCATTCCAGGATTCATCGCCGTCACTGTCTTTGAAATGAATCGAGTTCCCGTTGCTGTCGTATTCTTTCCAGTATTCATAGCCGCCACTATTTTTGTAATGAATCAAGTTCCCGTTGCTGTCGTATTCTTTCCAGTATTCATAGCCGCCACTGTCTTTGGAATGAATCAAGTTCCCGTTGCTGTCGTATTCTTTCCAGGATTCATAGCCGTTACTGTTTTTGTAATGAATCAAGTTCCCGTTGTTGTCGTATTCGCTAATAGATAAAACTTCCACCCATTTTGAAAGGGTTTTGCCGTTTACAGTTACTTCTTTGTAGGTTTTTTCTCCGACTTCTGCTGAAAATGCAAGGGCGCCTAAAATAAAAAATACTGCTAAAAATGTAAATCGTTTCATGCTAAGTATTATAGCACGGCAATGTTTCTTTATCAATTTTAAGGTGCAACAAAAGCCTGAGTAGTGGTCTTGGGAACGACTGCTACCCAGGCTTATTTTTTAGGATTCCATGGAGGGAACCTTATTTTCTAAGTTTACTTTACTGCTGGTCGCAGGGGAGGCTTGCCTGTTTTGGGTGTTGCCTTGTGGCGACCTGCAATAATCAATGGGATGATAAAGAAGCCGATGGTTCCTACCGCTACTACTGCCACGTAGGACTTTGGACTTCCGATGGGCAGCTGGGCGGGCGGGAAGAAGGCCAGCACCAGTCCTAAGATGGCGGCGACGATTCCCACTCCGGCCACAATCCACATTCCCAGCGTGCCGCCAGGAACCTTGTAGGGGCGCTCCATGTCGGGCTGGCTCTTGCGGAGCTTGATGGCCGCCATGTACATCAGCAGGTACATGATGATGTAGACTGCCACCGTCAAGGCAGAAAGCAGGAAGAAGGCTACGCCCACATCCTTCATCACAAAGTAGAGGCTGGCCAGCACCGTCACAATCACGCCCTGAATCAGCATCATGGTCTTAGGTGCGCCGCCCTTGGTGGTCTTTGCCAGTGACTCCGGCAAAAGGCCGTCCTTGGCGGTGGACAAGAGTCCCTTGCTGGGGCCGGACACCCAGGACAGCACGCCGCCCAGGGAACCGAAGGCCACACAGAAGGCCAGCACATAGAGCGCCCACTTCATGTTCACCGCCTCCAGCATCACCGTCAGGGCCTGCATGAGGCCGGACTCAATCTGGAGCTGTGAGTTTGGCACCACGGCGGCGATGGCCAGGGAACCGAAGGTAAAGAGGACAAAGACGATGACGGAGGAGATGAAGATTGCAGCAGGATACTGCTTCTTGGGGTTGTCCATCTCGGCGGCATGGACGGCCTGCACCTCCACACCGGCAAACAGCAGGATGATGCCGGAAAGGTAGGCCAGGTTGCTGGGGTTCGCAAGGTTGGGGAACCATCGTGGCTCCACCTTGCCCCCCACCACCGTTGCCACCGTAGTCTCCGCCGCCGTCAGCTCCTCAAATCCCAAGGGCTTTTTCATCAGGAACCACACCACGCCCAGGGCAATCACCACCAGACCAGGCAGCACTGTTCCCACGATGAATCCCCAGCTGGTGACCTTGGACAGAATCTTTGTGCCGCCGAAGGCAATGAGGGTGGCAATCCAGTAGAACACGATGATGAAAAAACCGGTGAATTTGCCGTCATTTGCCAGCTCAGGCTTGCCAATGCCGTAGGCGATTGCCGCCGCCGCAAAGGCCAAAACGGTGGGATACCACACTACATTCTGAATCCACTGGAGCCAGATGGCGGTAAAGCCCCACTTCTTGCCAAAGGCTGCACCTACCCAACGGTACACACCACCTTCCTGTCCTGCAAAGGCACTTCCCAATTCAGCGGACACAAGGGCGGCGGGAATCAAGAAGAGAATGGTTGCAAAGGCAATGTAAAAGAACATGGTCATTTCTTCGGCTGCCATCAGTGGCAATCCTCGCAGACTGATAATGGCGGCTGCGGTCATGAAGGCCATGCCCCAGGTGGAAATGGATGATTTTTTTGTAGCACTTTGATCTGACATAAATCCTCCTGTTTAGCGACCGTGGTTAAAGCTTCCTCTAGGACTTGTTTTTGTTTCGGTGGACTGGGCAGAAAGCCGTTTAATGGCTCTATCCATATCCTCCAGCAGCAATTCCATCAAGTCATAGCTGCATCCGTGGCGAATCAATACACGCTGAACGGCTACGTTTTCGCAATGGGCTGGCAGTGTGTAGGCGGGAACAAGCCATCCTCGTTCTCGCAGCACGTCGGAAAGCTGGTACAGGGTAAAGGGCACCTTCACGCCATCTTTCAGCTTCCAAGTAACGGCGGGGATTCCCTTCTTGGGGTCGCTGTTGTAAACAAATTCAAAGATACCGAAGCGATCCAAGCCCTTTGCAAGGAATTTACCCACGTCGTAGCAGCCCTGCTGTACCTTGAAGTACCCCTCACGTCCAAGGCGAAGGAGGTTGTAGTACTGGCACACAATCTGGCCACCGGGACGAGAAAAGTTAATGGCAAAGGTAGGCATATCGCCACCAAGATAATTTACCTTAAAAATCAGGTCTTCTGGCAAATCCTTTTTGTTGCCCCAAACTACCCAGCCACATCCCAAAGGTGCAAGAGCGAATTTATGGCCAGAGGTGCTGATGGAGCGGACACGGGGAATACGGAAGTCCCACACCAAGTCGGGGGCACAGAAGGGAGCTAAGAAGCCTCCAGAGGCACCGTCCACGTGAATAGGAATATCCCAGCCTTTCTCTTTTTGGAGTTTGTCCAGTGCATCAGCTACTTCTTTTACTGGCTCAAACTGACCAGTAAAGGTGATTCCCAGAGTCTGCACTACACCGATGGTGTTTTCGTCACAGCGTTTGATTACTTCCTGGGCATTGGAAACGTAGCGTGTGCCTTCCATAGGAATTTCTCTCAGCTCCACGTCCCAGTAGCGAGCAAACTTGTGCCAGCAAACCTGTACGGGGCCACAAATCAGGTTGGGCTTGTCGCAGCTCTTTCCCTTTGCTTTCATGGCAGCTCGCCAACGCCACTTCATGGCCATTCCCCCCAGCATACAGGCTTCGGAAGAACCTGTGGTAGACGTTCCAATGGCATCCTTAGGATTTGCGTTCCACAAACTAGCGATAATGTTCACACAACGTGACTCAATTTCTGCTGTCTGGGGATACTCATCCTTGTCAATCATGTTCTTGTCGAGGCAGTCATCCATCAAACGATGAACTTGGTCCTCGGTGTAGGTTTGGCAGAAGGTGGCAAGATTCTGGCGGGAGTTTCCGTCCAGCATCAGCTCGTCCTTGATGAGGCGATACATTGTGTTGGGATCTGCCTCGTGATCGGGAATCTTGAACTTGCTGAGGGGGGTTCCTGCAGCAGCTTTGTTGAACAAGTCATCATTTACGGACTTGTTTTGTAGAATATGTAAAGCCATAGTACCTCCTAGGGATACTTGTAAAATTAGTGGAAAAGTTTTCCACCCAGTTTATTTAAATCATAGGAGAGTACTAAACTGGCTTCAAATTGAATTGGCTGGATTTGGGCTGAAATGAGGGATTATTGAATAGATTTAAGGGCAAAAAAAAGACTTGGAGCTAGTTTCCTAACTCCAAGCCATAGTAGCAACAATAATATATGTGACTATATCTTAAATACAGCCACCTTATCGGAAAGGTTTTCAAGAACAGTCTCATTTTGGGCTGTAGAATCATCTACAACACGCAAGGATTGTGCAATATTTGTAGTACTATCGTAAACCCTGTTCATTGAGTCTGTAATTTGTTGGGTGATGTCGGAAAGCTTGTTCATTTCGATGGAAATTTCCTTTGTTCCCTGCATCATGGAGCTAGAGCCATTCTTTACAGATGAAGTTACTTCATTGATGGCATGCATAGCTATCAAAATCTGGTCACTACCAGTGGACTGCTCCTCCATGGCCTGAAGAATAACTGTTTCTTGATTCTGAACAGATTCTGCCAGTTCGTAGATGGAGGTAAAAATCTTTTCGATTTCCAAAGTGTTGTTAGAAACATTGTTGATTGATTCTCCCAACTCCTGCAATCGGGTACTAATAAGAAGGCTCTGGGCACTGGAGTCTTCTGCCAACTTGCGGATTTCGTCAGCAACAACGGCAAAACCACGTCCTGCATCACCAGCGTGGGCAGCCTCAATAGCAGCGTTCATAGCTAACATATTGGTTTGCTCGGCAATGTGCTTGATAACGTCGTTTGTCTCCAAAAGTCCCTCGGACTCCTGATAAATCTGCCGTGAAGTAGAAACGGCACTTTCAATACTCTGCTGTCCGTCCATAGCTGCCTTAAACAGCTTGTTTACAGCGGTCTTGTTCTTTTCCAGAATTGAAGTTACAGAACGGATATTTGCAACCATCTGCTCAATGGCGGCAGAAGATTCTACCACGCTGGCAGCCTGATTTTCAATATTTCTGTTTAGCTGATCCATGGTTCGTGCAATAGTATTGATGGTGGCCTGGGTTTCTTCTACACCTGCAGCCTGATTTATCATCTCATTCTTAACATCAGATATATTGTCAACTACGGATTGAACGTGGCTTTCTGATGCTTCGATATTGGTAATCATCACAGAAGCGGTGTTTTGTGTCTCTTTAACACTAACATCGATATTCTTGATGATATCCCGCATTCCATCTATCAGCAGGTTCATGTCGTTTACCAAAAGTCCCAGCTCGTTACGATTGGTAACCTTCAGCTTTTCTATGCTGTAATCACCATGTGAAAGAACGTAGGTAGTTTCGGTAATTTCCTTGATGCGGTCAGTTACCTGTCTCATAACGGTGTTATAGGAAATAGACGCCATGATAATAGCTAAAACAACCATTGGGAAAATTCTTGTGGCTGTATAGGCTGTAATATTCAAGTCTCCGATTGTTTCTGATGCCAAAAGAATTGGTCCAAGAATCATACAAACGGTTCCAAGAATCGTGAACAATCCCAACAGGAACATGTTTATACGAAGAGGCATTACCATATACTTCTTCTGAAAAGGCACAAAGCTCATGAATTTTTCAAAAGCTGGCTGAAAAAAAACATACCCTAAAAGTCCTCCCAATCCAACGGATCCAAATAGCTGCATAAGGGAAGCTATGGTATGAATGATGGTTTCCCCGGAATGGTCATAGGCAAGAAGAGGCAAGGTAAAGCTTAACAGAGCTGGGACAACAATAGTAACACGTAGGAAGATAATAGCAATCCTGTTGATTACTTCTACAGCATCTCCTTTCTCTATATTTTTCTTAATGGTATGACCACAAGCGGCAATGATTACCAGTGGAGTTACCACTGATAATACTACATACAGAGTAAAAAATGGGGAGAAAAAATAACCGAGTCTCTTCTCTGGAGCTACAGTTCCTGTTATCAGAACCTGGCTGATGAAAACAATTACTGGAAGAACATACACCAGAACATTCTGAAAAATTACCTTTTTAGGTAATGATCGAGCCTTCTTAATGTCTACCATGCTAAAACTCCAAAAAAATCTATTATGTCAAGTTTATCAAACATCATTCACTTTGTCTACATTAATTCTTCGATGTCCAGCTCGCCAGCCACACAGGGAACGGTGATAGCCCAGTTCTCCAGCACGGCAGGATGTACCTCTCCGAAGATGCCCACCACCTTGTCCTTCACCATGATGTTGGCCTGACGACCGGGAATGAAACGGGGATCAGCTGACTCCGTTACGGTGTACTGGTGGTCCAGGAAGTGGAGGATGGTGGCCACCTCGCTGGCAGCTGTGTTGAAGTTGGCGTCTCCGGCGGCAGTCAGGAAGCCGAGGCTCTGGCGGGTGCGGGTTCCGGTCACCTCTTCGTCACAGAGGAAGGCCACCTTGCCAATCTCGAAAATCTTGTGGGGGTAGACGGCGTTTCCACTGCCAGTCTCGGCTCCCAGCAAGGAGGGGATGATGGAGGGCCGCACGAACTGGTAGTTCTCGCTCATGGGGTTGGAGATTTCGATGACGCTGCCGCCGTTGATGTTCATCTTCTGGATGTAGTCCTTGCCGGATCCTAAGTAGTTGAAGATCATTTCCTGGTAGCCCAGCCCCACCAGCAGGGACTTGGCCTTGCGACTGAACAGGGTGACGGGTGAGAGGCGGCCGATGGTGAAGTCCCGGGGCTTCTCCGGGGGGAAGGATGAAAGCTCCATGCCCATCATCACGTCCTCGATGATGTCCACCTGGTGAAGGAAGTCGTTGCGGTAGGGGGGGATCTGCACGGTGAGCTTGTCTCCTTCTACGGAAACGGTGTTGCCCATGCGCTCCAGTGCGGTGGTGGCCTGCTCCGCGGTCAGCTGGCTGCCCAGAAGGCGGTTCACCTCCGCAAGGGATGCGGTGGCCGGCTCCTGGAAATAGAAGGGTGCTACGATGGTCTTGCCAAAGCCCGTGTCGTAGGGATGCTCCACCTTGCAGGGGAGGATGGTGTAGCCGGCGTCGGCAAAGTCGCAGGCCACGATGTTGGCGGAAAGCAGCAGGGAGGTCATGTCGGAGCCAGTCATCTCCACCAGCAGGTCGGAGTCTCCCACCTGGACGGCACCCAGAGTGGCGCTGTTGATGATGGGGGCCATGGACATGACCTCGCCCTTGTCATCGGTGAGCAGGGGGAACAGGGGGGCATCCTTCAGAATCCAGCCGTACTCCTTGCCCTTGGGGTGGTCGCTGAGAATCTGGCGGCAGGTCATGGGGGATTCGCACTGGAGGGGCACAAAGCTGGTGGTGTCGGGATCCACCGCCTTGTAGTGGACGGGCCACTGGATCATGGCGGATCGGTACACGCCCATGGAGACGGTGCGCCGCTTGCGGCCAAAGTTCCAGCACAGCTTTTCCTGGGTCTGGATGATGTCCAGCAGCATGGGCTCGTCAATAGGCTTGCCAGAGATGATGAAGGCAATCATGTAGGGACGGATGTTCTTCAGCTGGGGATCAACGGTGACGATGTGATTGCCACAGTCCACCAGCTTGTCCTTGGTGGATATGAAGTTGCTGTAATCGGTGGCCTTGCCGTCCTTATGGAGACGCAGCTGGCGGGCAATTCCGGCAGTGGACCACAGGTCTGGGCGATTGGTGTCATTCAGCTCAATCTTGATGACCCTTTGGTCATCGTTGACCCTTTGGTCATCTGGAAGTGCGGCGTCAGGTCTTTCGTCCAGCTCAGCCTTGCCACAGGTGAGCCTATCTTCCAGCATATCATAGTCATAGCGTGTTCCCAGCAGGTTAAAGAACAGCTTTTCGTTCACTTCAATCTTTGGCATAAAAACCCCTTCTGCAAATGTGCAGTTTTCCCATTATAGCGAGACGGGGGACAAGTGTCTATTGTATTGAATTTTTGCCCTAATTTGACTTGTATATTGATTTGTACTATAGTTTGAAGAGAATACTATGGTATGTTTACTAGATTTATGGAGGTAAACCGGTTTATGCCACCATTACGAAGTGCACTCCAGCATTTTGAGGCTGAAATCCAGCACATAAAGGAACGTATTGCCCAGGGCGGGCCAAAGCCCAGCTTGCTGCTCCATGCCTGCTGCGGGCCCTGCAGCTCGGCTATCATCGAGCAGCTGGCACAAGTATTCCGAATCACTTTGTACTATTATAATCCGAACATTTATCCCAGGACTGAGTACGAGCGGCGGCGGGACGAGCTGCAGGAATTTATCCAGCGGTTTCCAGCTGCCCTCGGGGTGGAGCTGGTGGTGCCTGAATATCACAGCGCTGAATTCTACCAGGCCATCGATGTGGAGCATGAGCCCCAGCTGAAATTTCAGCCGGAAAAGCAGGAACGGTGCCGTCGCTGCTACCTGTTGCGGATGGAGAAAGCATACCAGTACGCCTCCGACCACAACTTTGACTACATCACCACCACCCTTTCCATCAGTCCCCACAAGGACTCCGTGGTCATCAACGCTATCGGAGTGCAGCTCCAGAAGAAGTATCGGGTGGAGGGCTATGGTCCCCGCTTCCTGATGGCAGACTTCAAGAAGAAGGAGGGTTTCAAGCGTTCCTTGGAGATTTCCAGTGACTTCAACTTGTACCGTCAGGACTATTGCGGCTGTGTCTACTCCATGGAGAGAGCTACGGGGCCAGTGGCGGCACCTGCTTGCAAGTAGATTTTAGTCCTCCTTAAGGTTTTATAGAGTGGGTTTCATCTACACTTTAAATAGAAATCTTTAGGAGGGTTTATGAACGTACGAAAAACCTTTGTTCTGTTTAGTCTGATGGCAGCCGTATCTGTGGGAGCGGTAGTTGCCCAGACCGCAAAATCTGCTCCTGTGTATGTCACCAGTTCGGTGAAGGGGCTGGGAACCCCTGTTCTTGCTGTTACCGTGGATACCCCTGATGCCATCCTGAACTGGTTCGAGGATCATGGAATGCCGGTGGATACGGTGGGAACAAGTTTGGTCTCCATGCCAGTGTCCTACCGCAATGAGCTTCGCAAGCTCTATGCCGACAACAAGTATTCCGACGAGCTGCGAAAGCTGGCGGTTGATGCCCTCAAGCCCTACCTCACTCCTGGGGTAATCGAGACCGTTACCACCACCTACGGCCCCTTCACCTGGACCGTGTCCTACAACAATGAGGAGAAGGAAAAGCTGGTGGCTCCCCACAAGCACGACAGAACAACCGACTGGTAGCGACAGTCCACCCAGGTTGCAGCCGAGGCTATTCTGTAATGCAAAGTCCCTCCCAATTTTGGGAGGGACTTTTTTTTGTGGAAAAGATTTGTTTGTGGGCTTACTGGGCCTGGGAGAAGATGTAGCCCATGTTCCGCACGGTGTTGATGTAGCCGCCGGGCATCTGTGGTGTCTTGAGCTTCTTCCTGAGCCAGGATACGTGGGTGTAGATGGTGCCGGAGGAGACGGTCTCGCCGTAGCCCCACACCATCCGCATGAGGTCGTTGGTGGAAACCACCGTCTCCCGATGGAGTACCAGGTACATCAGTAGCTTGCTTTCCATGTAGGACAGGGGGATGGGCTTGCCGTCCTTCAGCAGCTGCACCTTGGTGAAGATGAGCTTGAAGGGGCCAAAGGAAAAGTCCGGGTGATGGATGAAGTCGATGGTGTTTGGGTCGGCGCTGGCAGGGAGGGTGTCGTTGTGAACGGCTGCCGGCTGCGGTCGGGTGGACGGGAGCGTCGGCCCCTGGGTGGGCTCCTTTCCGCAAATTGCTTGGAGGACCTCCGCCTCGCTGGAAAACAGCATGACCTGATGGCCTTCCTGCTGGAGCCGCCGGGCCAGGGTGCTTTCTTCCTGGCTGTCTGGATTGATGATATAGATTCTGTCCATAATTTAAATGATAGTGCGGGGCAGGGGATTTTTCCAATGGCGGCGGCGGGGATGATGGGATGGGAGGCATTCATGACGATCGTGAAGCAGATGGACTTGCGTTCCAACATAAAGAAATACCTTGACCTGGCTTTTGGCGGCGGGACGGTGGTTGTTCCCCGGAAGGAGAACAAGAACGTGGTGATTTTATCGGAGCGGGAATACAAGGAGATGGAAAAGGCCCGGAACAACATGGCCTACCTCGCAAAGCTTGATTTGGCTGACGAGCAGATTCGCCAAGGTAAAGTTATTGTCAAGACGATGGAAGAGCTTGAGGCCATGGCGGCAGAATGAGCAGTACCACCTACAGTCCCGGCAGCTCAATCTCGAAGCAGGCGCCCTTCTGGCCGTCCTGGCGGTTGCAGGCCCGGATGGTGCCGCCGTGGAGCTGGATGATGTGGTGCACGATGGAAAGGCCCAGTCCCGTGCCGCCGGTTTCCCGACTGCGGCCCTTGTCGATGCGGTAGAACCGCTCGAAGATTCGCTTCTGGTACTCTGCGGGGATGCCGTTGCCCGTGTCCTCCACCACAATCCTGACCCTGGGGGCGGACTTCGCTGGTTCCGCTTGCTCCAGGCTTGGGGCGGCAGTCTGCCGGGGCTCATTCCAGTCCGTTTTCCAGGCCCTGATGCGGACGGAGGCGCCGGGAGGGCAGTATTTCACCGAGTTGTTCACGATGTTGCCCAGGGCCTGGCTCAGGAGGCCGGGGTTTGCCTGGAGCTGGATGGCGTCGTCTGCTGGAAAAAACTCGCAGGTCATGGAGATGGCCTTCTGCTGGGCCAGGTGGTGGTGGGCGGCCAGCACGTCGGTGGCAATGTCCATCAGGCTCACCGGCTGTGTCTCCAGCTGGGTGCCCGCCTGCTCCAGCTGGGAAAGGGTCAGCAGGTCGTCGATGATGTTGTTCAGCCGTGACGATTGCTGGGCCATGATGTCCAGGAAGTGTCGGGCGGTGTCCTGGTCGTCAATGGCGCCATCCTGCAGTGTCTCGATGAAGCCAGTGATGGTGGTGACTGGTGTTTTGAGCTCGTGGGACACGTTGGCCACAAAGTCCTTCCGCACCCGCTCCAGCCGCTTGAGCCGGGAGATGTCGCTGATGACCAGCAGGTAGCTGCCGGGCTTGTGGTGGGGAAGGGCGACTGCATGGGTGTCCTGGATTTTTACGCACTGCACCAGCACGGATCGGGGGCTGTGCTGGCTGTCCTGCTGGAGCTCCGGCTGGAGAATTTGGGTTTCCAGCTCCGGCCGCTCCTGCTCAACCAGGTCGTCCCCCACAATCACCTGCACAAAGTTGATGATGTCCGTGTTCCGCACCACCGTCACCAAGGATATTCCCTCTGACTCCAGGTGGCTTGCGGTGGGAAAGAAGCTGCGGGCGGCCTCGTTCATCCGCTTGATGCGGAGCTCGCTGTCGAAGACGACGAGGGCCTCCGTGATGCTGGAGAACACCGCCTGGAATTCATCCCGACGGCGGGAAATGTCTTGGATGTTCTGCTGGATGGTGCGGCCCATGGAGCTGATGGTTTCCGCCAGGTCTACGAATTCCTTGGGTGAGCTGACGATGGGCTGGTAGTCAAAGTTGCCCGCCTCGTACTGCCGTGCGGTCTCCTTCAGCTCCTTGAGCGGATGGAGAATCTTTGCGGCGATGACAAAGGTGACCATGAGAATGGCTGCCAGAATCAGTGCGGTGGAGAGAATGCTGTCTCGTCGCAGGCTGGAGGAGAAGAAGACGCTCCGTTGCATGGGGATGGAAAGCCGCAGGGCCATCTGCTGTCCCTGGAAGGTGAAGGGGATGGCATAGTACACCTGGAGGGCCTGGTACACCGAGCTGACTCGGATGGCGCTGCCTTCCCGTCCTGCCAGGGCCTCCACCACCTCCTTGCGGTCCAGGTGGTTTTCCAGACTGCCCACATTGGTATCGGAGTCCCCCACCACCGTTCCGTCGCCACGAATCACCGAGATGCGGAAGCCGGGGTCGTGGGAGGCTGTCTGCTTCACGAACTGATCGATGGAAACGAGGCTTCCAGCCGGCTGCAGCTCCATGGTGAGCCCCTGCTGCTGGTTTTGGAGCAGCTGCTTGATGGAGTAGGCGAAGGTCCGCAGGTTCTGTTCCGTCTGGGAGATGGCCGTCTGCTCCAGGGTGTGGAGGCTGATGATGATGACAAAAATGAAGCCGCAGCAGAGGGTGATGCCGTTTATCAGGAAGAGATAGAAGGGGGTGGTGAGGGGACGATTCTTAGTGGCCATCGAGGTCCAGTTCCTCCACAAAGCGGTAGCCCACCCCACGGACGGTTTCTATCATGTTTGCTGCAGCGGGATTGCCGGCTGCCTCCGCCAGCTTCTTCCTGATGCTGAGAATCTGCACGTCGATGGAACGCTCCGTCACCGGGTAGGAGGAGCCCTTGATGTCGTTGATGATCTGGATGCGGGAAAAGACACGGCCGGGATGACTTGCCAGATGGTGCAGGATGGAGAATTCTGTGGCGGAAAAGACAATGGGTGTCCCTTTGAAGCTGGTCTCGAACTTGTGGGGGATGATGGAAAGCCCATGGATGGAAATCTGCTGGTCCTCCTTGGGCTGGGGGCTGGCTTGTCTGGCCTGCTGCTCCCGGGAGCGGCGCAGCACCGTCTTGACCCTGGCCACCAGCACCTTGGGGGAAAAGGGCTTGGTGATGTAGTCGTCGGCCCCCAGCTCCAATCCGGAAACGATGTCCGTGTCGGTGCTCTTTGCGGTGGCCATGATGATGGGGATGTGGGCCGTGTCCGTGTCGTTGCGGAGGATGCGGCAAATGTCGAAGCCGCCCATGTCAGGCAGCATCAAGTCAAGCAGGATGAGGTCCGGCTTTTCTGTTCGGGCAAGCTCCAGTGCCTGGGCACCCTTTTCTGCTGTCAGTACCGTGAAACCTTCCTTCTGGAGGTTATACTTGATCAACTCAATGATGGGAATCTCGTCGTCAACTACAAGAATGGTCATGGCTTGATTTTATCGGTAATGGGTGCTTTTGTGTAGATGGGTGTATCCTGGGTTGTGTGAATTCTCCGTGAAGATATTCCTTTATTGATTGAGCTGCAGCTATTTCGCCATCAGTTCTTTTATCTGGAGTAATGAAAGGCCCGTTACATCTGCAATATCCTCAGGTTGGCTGCCTCGTGCAATAAGTTTCTTGGCCGTCTCCAGCGCCTTCTGGTAGGCTCCCTGTTCCAGCCCAGCGAAAAGGCCGTCCTCGTAGGCCTCCTCCTTCTGTACTGCAAGGTCGGTGGCGTAGTCGTATTCTGCCATCAAGATGCTCAAGGTCTCTCCTCCCCTCCGTTCAAGATAGTCGCGCAGGATGTTGCGGCGCACCGCCTCCTGGATTGCCCACGTGAGGGGCTCGGCCTGTCCCGCCGCCTTGGCCTCCTCCACGAGCT
>CAMGSV010000051.1 GCA_946061495.1 uncultured Spirochaetales bacterium
TCAGATAGAAGGTCTCCCCGGGCTCATATTCCGAGATGATGACGGAACCCGGCTCAAAGGTCTTGACGAACCGCTCAAATCCCGGCAGATAGAATCCACCACTACCAGTGGGCATGACAACCTGCTCCCCACCCATCCTGTTGTTTCGGGCAATCATCCGATCAAGCCGCCCCTTTGAGTCTGCATACAGCCGAGCAATCCTCTCCTTCTCTGGAGAATCAGGATAGAGCTTGAGGAATTTCAGACAGATGTCGCAGCACGCACGGTACTGCTCATCATCGGAAAAGCACTGGGCAACAGAAAGCATCCCAACCTGGGAATCCACTCCCTCATAGTTGCCGAGAATCTGCTCGCTCCGCTTATGAATCGCCCGCAGCTGGTTGGAGAACACCCGCAGCATCTTCATGATGATCTGCTTGTTGCTGCTGAACAACTGCTCGAATTCCGCCAGCGACATGGCAATCACCTGGGAATCAACAACCACCGTTGCCGTCTCCTCCCGAGGAAACCGCCCAAAGGCAGACTTGACTCCAAAGAACTCCCCCTCACGAGCGTACTCAACCACCGGCTCTCCCGTCTCCACATCGGAGCTTGTGAGAACCACCATACCCTTTTGCAGGATGAAGATACGGTCATCCTTGTCATTTTCAAAATAGATCAATGAACCTTTTGTGTAGGATATTAATTTTGGCATTTATACATATCTCCATAAATTGTAAGGAAAATTCCAGAAGTCTGACTTTATGATAACACAATATAAAAAAATATGCTATAGTTTTTTTCATGATTGACTTACATACCCACTCACGAGCATCTGACGGCACCCTTTCTCCCCGGGAATTGGTGGCAAAGGCACGGGAACGGGGCATCTCGGTGCTGGCCCTCACCGACCACGACACCACCGATGGCCTCGAGGAGGCTGCAAAAGCGGCACTGGAGCACAACATCACCCTGGTTCCCGGCATTGAGCTGAACATCACCTGGCCCACCGGCGAATTCCACCTGCTGGGACTTGGCCTCACCCACACCCATCCCGACCTGCAGACAATCATCACTGATTTGCGAGACCAGCGGAAAAACCGCAACCATGACATAATCAAAAAAATGCAACAGGATGGATTCAACATCAGCCAAGGGGCATTGTTGGAATCATTCCCCACGTCAACCCTGGGCCGTCCCCATATTGCCGCCCACTTAGTAAAGGTGGGAGCCTGCAAGAACATACAGCAGGCCTTTGACAAGTACCTTGGAAAGGGGCGGCCCTACTACATTCATCGTGCTGGGGCAGACCTCAGCAGCTCAGTGGCAGCCATCAAAGCCTCCGGTGGTATTCCCGTACTAGCCCACCCCCTTTCGTTGTACATTTCCTGGGGAAAGATTGAGCCGGTACTGCAGGAGCTGCTGGAAATGGAGGTGGAAGGTCTGGAGGCCTATCACTCAGGCGCCCGCCGTCCAGAAGGCATCCGCCTTGATCAGATGGGAAGGAGGCTGGGCTACTTTATCACTGGAGGCAGCGACTTTCACGGAGAGGGCCTGCGCAAGGACAGGAAGCTGGGCTATGGCAGCGGCGGAGAAAAGCTGGAGCATCGACTGTGGACGGAGGAGTTGCTTCCCCGCCTGCCCCAGGCAGAAAAGGCAAAGGATTATAGCGCAGGAGACGCCACGGAGCCTGTCTTCAAAATCTGGAAGTCCATCACCACCGACTGAGCCTCATCAGCCCCCAGCAGCTTGAACAGCTCTGTAGCCGCAAGCCAGCCCTTCTGGAACCCTGGCTGATCCACGGCAGTGGGTCGAGGATGGAGCAGCTGGCTTTGGGGCAAATTGTCAAAGGTGACAACAGATACATCCTTGGGTATTGAGAGTCCCATTTCCAAGGCTGCCCCATAAAAACCATAGGCCTGCACATCGGCCATGCAGAAGATTCCTGTGGGGCGGTTCTCCTGGGCGAGGATGATTCTGGCGGCGGACAAGGTACCTTCGTAGGAGGTTCCCACCTCCAGATACTGCACCTCCACACCGGAATCCTGGTAATCCTCCAAGGCTCGCTGGATACCTTGCCGACGGTGGCGGATGGTCTCGGAGTCTCCGGAAGACTCCAACATTTCAGACAGGGGCTGGAGGGTGCAGACACACAGGCGACGATGGCCCGCATCCAACAGAATGTGGGCCAGCTGGTAGGAGGCAGCCTCCTCGTCAATGCCGATGTTGATGCAATCCCCACTGAAACCAGCATCCACCGTCACATAGGCCAAGCCCCGCTGGCGGCACACCTGATGAACCTCGCTGGCACTGGCGGCCCCCAGAATGATGACCCCATCCACCACCGCATTGTACACTGCATGGGTGAATATTCCCTCCAATGGAGACAAGACAAGGATCGAGAAGTTCTCCTTCTCGCAGACCTCCCCCACTCCCCGCAGCAGCTCGGTGATGTAGGGGTTCTGGAACACATAGGCGATTGACTGGGGCAACAAGATTCCGATGCACTGGGTCTTTCTTCTGGCCAATCCCCGAGCCACAGGATCCGGCACGTACCCCAGCTCTTGGGCTATGGCCATGATTTTTTCGTATGTTCCTTTAGAAATCCGCTCCGGAGAGTTGAAGGCAAAGGAAACAGCAGTCTTTGAGACACCAGCCTGTTCAGCTAGATCCTTGATGGTAGGTCTCCCTGTTCGTTTCATACCTTCATTATAAATCGGTTTACAAAAAAATCAACCGCCCCGACGGAATTCTCAACCTTGTAGCAGTCCCCCCAATTTAGTATACTGTAAGCTAGTCCCAGACAAAATCTATCCACTGGAATCATAGACGATACGACAAGGAGTGAATATGGCCCATTGCATTGTACCCGACGCAGAGGCGATTCTGGACAAGGAATTTCCCGTGCTGGACAAGGGATTCGTGAGGCTTGTTGACTATATGGGTGGAGATGCCCGCATTGTGCAGGCGGCCCGTGTTTCCTACGGAGCGGGAACGAAGACGGTGCGGGAGGATGCCGGACTCATCGACTACCTGCTGCGGAACCAGCATACCTCACCCTTTGAGCAGGTGGTGCTGACCTTCCACATCAAGATGCCCATCTTTGTGGCCCGCCAGTGGGTCCGCCACCGCACTGCCCGCCTGAACGAGATTTCCGGCCGCTATTCGGTGATGCAGAATGAGTTCTACCTGCCCGCCCAGGAGGATGTCGCCGTCCAGAGCACCGACAACAAGCAGGGCCGCAGCACGGAGTCCGTTTCCCAGGAATTGGTGGACACCACCCGGAGCCTCTTGGCAACAGGACAGGAGGAAGCCTACCACACCTACACCAAGCTGGTGGACTCCGGCCTGGCACGGGAAATCGCCCGCATCAACCTGCCCCTGTCCCTCTACACTGAAATCTACTGGCAGTGCGACCTCCACAACCTGATGCACTTCCTGAAGCTGCGGCTGGACGGCCATGCCCAGAAGGAGATCCGGGACTACGCCGCCGTGATTCTGGAAATCTGCCGAAAGGTGGCCCCCCTGACCATGGCCTCCTTCGAGAACAACATCCAGCAAGGGGTCTCCTTTTCTGGCGAGGAGCTGGCAGCCCTGCGGGACGTGGTGGAAGGCAAGCCAAATCCCCTGTCCGGCAAGAAGCTGGAGCGATTCAACGCAAAGCTGCAGCAGGGCGTACAGAAATAAAAAATGCCCCGACAGCTGCCAGGGCATCCAAAATTCCAAGGCCTTGTGGAGTGATGCGCGCTCTACAAGGCCCTTTTTCCCTGCTATCGGCGTGGTTTCTCCCCTCAGGCCGTTGGCCGACCCTCCTCCGTACTTTTGGCTGACAGCGCCTTGATGCTTCTGGCAAAGAGCAGGTTCTGATCCTCCCGCTCCTCCACAGAGAACACCGGCCGGCCATCATCGGGGGAAATCCGGCACACAGGAATCTTTGTACCACTGTAGGCGGGACTGGTCTTGCAGTTGACCCACCAGTCGAGGACGGAGGCCACCGCATAGGTGTACTTCAAGAGGTTTAGGTTTGTAGCCCTACTGCCCTGCTTCTGCTTGCCGCCGCCCAGCAAAACCCCCACCCGCTGGGAGACCACATTGGGCAGGGAGAACTTATAAGGGGCAAAGATATTGGGTATCTCCTCAAACTCCTTTCCCTCGTTGGCAGAGGCATCGGCGGCGGCAGTAATGCGGGCCAGCTCATCCACCAAGACAGACACCCGACTGGGCAGAATGCGGACCTTGGACTCGTTGGAGGGCTTGTCCAGCAGAAGCTGCTCGAACCGCATATAAGGTAAGAAATTATAGTAGATGTGCCACTGGAGGTTGGACATGAGCCGCTTTCCGTACTGATTCCGCAAAAAGTCCCGCTGGGCATAGAGGTTGTTCACAAAGTCCCGCAGGTTTGGCAGATACAGCTTCTCGAACACAATCTCCCGATAGTCGGACCACTCGTTCATGATGGTGGACAAGGATTCGGAGCCAGCGGCTGCCTCAGCCTTTCCCTTCTCCTTGTCAACCTCGAACACCAGATGACGGCACCCCTCGAACAAATCCTCGATGATTTTGACAAGAATTATCGTCACCTGGAGGGGATTCTCAGGAGAAATCAGGTTGAAGCCATCCTGAAAGCGATACAAGGGCTGGAAGAAGGGGTACATATCGGGCAAGGTGTCCAGATTGAGCCACCCCGCTCCGGGGAAAATTCAATCCAGAATCTTGAGTCCCATGTCGGCACCCTGGAATTCCTCCTGAGCCGACTGGGAATTGGGAGCCGCTTGCTCCGTTTGCTCTGGGGTGGCGGTCTTTTCCTCTGCCCCGTCCTCCTGCTGTTTTTCCGGAAGGAGGATGTCGTACTTGGTGATACCTAAAAATTTGAAGACCTTTCCCAACTGCTTGGTGAACAGCTCGGAGAATTCAAAGTACTCGTTGCTGCACATCCTCAACAGCAGGGGATACAGTCCCCGGGGAATCCGCTGGTACACATACATCCAGTCCACGGTGATGTTCTGGAACAGGGACAGCAGCATTTCCTTCTGAACCTTTGGCTGGGAATGGATCTCGCCGTAGACACTCTTCAACAAGTCCACGAATTTCTGCTCCCCAATGAAGAACACCGACAGCACCAGCTTGTAGATGAGTCTGGTGACATTGACCAGAGACGCGGTGGTGACGTTGGAGGGAGTCCGCAGGATACTCCTGTACATGGTGTCCAGAGAATGCACCGACCAGTCGCCGATGGTTCTCAGCATCTTGTACTGGAGAGCTGGGTTCCGGGCAATCTTCTCCTGGATAGGCTTAGGGGCTACGGAAATCAGCTTCAGCACATTGCTCTGGAAGCTACAGAGTCGTGACACATAGGTCTGCATGGTGACAGAGACGAACTGCTCGGCAATCCTGTCGTGGCCGTTCTTACGGAAGCCATTGAGGAAATTGAAGATGCCGTAGTTTGTCTTGATGCCATACTCGGGCAGCATCATCAGCTTGTCCATGCGGCTGCGGGTCTTGCCGTCCAGCCGGGGAAGGATATCCTTGAGAACTGTGGTACCGGCAGTGGGAGCCTGGGAGGTGACTGCAGGAGTCACCGTGCTCTTTATGATTCGCCCTCCATTCTCGTCGGCGGACTCGGATTGCCTGCTGGCACGGTGGGAAGAATTTCCCGCCCGCAGCTCCTGAGTCATGCGGGCGGAACGCACCCTGCGGATAGCCTTCTCGTCAACGGGGGCTGACTTCTCCAGCCCCACCTCGCCGCCCAGCACCTGGACCATCTTCTTTGCCTCGTCAGCCTCTATGAAGCCGAGATTCTTCCGTGTCTTGTCCAGCTCCCCTGGCTCATACTTGTAGACGGGCTTTTTGGGCTTGTCGTCCTGTCCATCCATATAGCAACTCCTGTCCTTACAGACGCATCAACTGCTTTCGCACAACTCCCGGAAAATCCTTGATGATGATTTCCTCGCCATCCTTTGTCCGCAGCATCCCCTCAAAAACACCGTACATCACGTGCTTCTGGGCTCTCAAGACAAAGAGGCTTACGGTCCGATTGTGGTCGGAAATAGGGGTGAAGGACAAATCCACCATATTCTCCGTATCCTGAATGATCCACTTTCCCCATATGCCGAAGGGAAAAGTGATTTTTACCGGTGGAAGTGGAGTCAGTTCCCCCTCCACAAACAAAATGTTCTCATTATAAATATCGGGATTCACCGCATCCAGTGAAGAGGAACTGACAGCAAAGCTTACCGATTTCCCCCGAATTTTCCCCGTCCCCCACACCTCGCAGCTTCTTGTCCGCAGCTTGTTGTAGGACCGCACGCTCTTGAACAGGACAGAACCCTCAAGACTGCTGGAGGTTTGCGGCTGCTTCGCAGGATGGAGGGAAAGGCTGCCCTCCAGGGGTGCAACCATGAGCCACACTGCCTGACACCGACGCATGGTGGGAGCCGGCAGCACCGCCGCGGAGGCATGGACGGTGGAGGCCGACAGGTCCGACTTGAAGGCTCCCGTGGCCTGGGGACGCACGGAATCTCCCCTGAGGTTGAACACCAGGCTCAGCACCTGCTTGCTCATGTCCCAGCCCAGACGGATGTAGCGGCGGGGGCCAAAGGAGATGCAGGCACCGTGGCCGGTGTTCTTGGAGATGAGACGGCGGCGGGGGCCGGTCACGGTGTGGTAGATGTATTTGCGCCCCGTCTTCTTGTTCCAAAAAAGCACCTCCCCGTGGCCCACAATCTTGAGGTCCAAGAATGAGACGGCACCGATGAACTCATCAGTATTGAAAATATATGCCAGGGAACTGCGGATGCGCAGGTCGGTGATGAAGGTGGGCAGGGGCAGCACCCCAAAGGGACGGCGGACACCACGGATGTCCAGGGAGGGGGGAATGCCGTCGAAGGTGCCGAAGACAGGCTTCCCGTTCTTCACAAGCTTTTCCGGCGGGGCTGTCATCTGCCTTGAATACATTGCACGAACCTCATTGAGGCATTATACAGGATTCATTTCCCGGTGTGCAACTCCCCCAGCCCAGTCTCAACAAAAGCCCAGACTATACCATTGCCACTGATTCAGGAAAACGAGCGTTTTATGGAGTCAGTCCATGATCCACTTCAGCAGGTCGGAGAAGATGAGGCTCCGGTTCTCCTCATTGAGAATCTCGTGGCGCAACCCGTGGTACAGTTGAGCGTGAATCTGAGTGTAGCCCATCTGACCCATGAAGTCCTGGGACTCCTGCCAGCCCTTCTCCCCACCGATGACAGGATCAAGCGCTCCCGCCACGAACAAGATGGGCAGGTCAGGCTTGGAGAGGAGCCAATTCTTTTTGGAATAGGTTTCCTGCAGCAGCGAGAAGAGGTTCAGATAGCCGTTGACAGTAAAGTTGAAGCCGCAGAGCTGGTTCGTGTTGTACTCCTCCACCACCTCCCTGTTGCAGCAGATCCAGCTGTTGGGAACCTCCTTGTCCGCCGCCTTGTCGTAGGGCCCCAGAACGAGGCTTCTCAACAGCTTGCTGCGGTGGCGGCTTCCCTTCTGCCTTTCCAGTTGGCGGGTGAGCCACAGGGCCACTGGCACCAGGGGATTTTTGGCGGGAGGGCCGCAGAGAATCAGCTTATCCAGATGGGAGTCGTATTTCTTTGCGTAGCAGCGAGCCACCAGGGAACCCATGCTGTGGCCGAAGAGGATGTAGGGCTTCTGGGGAAACAGCTCCTGCACCGCCATGGCCACCTGATGAAGATCCTCCACCACAGCCACACCAGTATCGTCATAGAAGAAGCCCAGGTCATCGGCAGAACGAAGACTCTCGCCATGGCCACGATGATCGTGGATGACGGCCACAAAACCTGCCGCCGCCAGATACTTCATGAAGTCGAAGTACCGCTCCTTGTGCTCCGCCATTCCGTGGGCAAACTGCACCACCCCCCGAATCTGGGAGTCCGGCACCATCACCACCACAGATATTTCAAGCCCGTCAGCATAGGATTCTATCGTAAAGTCCTTTCTTTCCATAAAAGAGACACCCTCTGTTTCGTTTGCTAGGGACAAGTATACACCATAAAGATAAAGCTGTCACGCGAGTCTTTCAGCTATACATTGTAACGATTGAAGAATTCAGCTATACTTGTCTAATCTTTCGTACCGCTGGAGACAATGGTGGATTTTTCCTTTTTAAGCCGTTACTGGAGCTTCTATCTCATCGGAGCCAAGAACACCATCCTGCTGGCCCTCATCGCGGTGATTCTGGGTACAGCCATCGGCCTGGGCATTGCCATGTGCCGAATCAGCAAGAACAGGCTCCTTCGCTTTGCAGGCACCGCCTACGTGGAGTTCATCAGGGGCACACCGCTTTTGGTGCAGCTGTTCATCATCTACTACGGCCTGCAGGCCATCGGCATCCGCTTTCCTGACATTCCCTTCATGTCGGCGCTGCTGGGCATCAACTTCTCCGACTTCATGTCCGGCGTCATCACCATGGGGCTGAACTCCGCCGCCTACGTCTGTGAGATTTTCCGTGGTGGCATCCAGTCCATCGACAAGGGGCAGATGGAGGCAGGCCGCAGCCTTGGTCTTTCCCACAACAGAACCCTCTTCCACATCATCATCCCCCAGGCAGTGCGGAACGTGCTTCCCGCCCTGGGCAATGAATTCGTTGTGGTCATCAAGGAATCCTCCATCGTGTCCATCATCGGCATCGCAGACCTGATGTACAAGGCAAACACGGTGCGGGGCAACACCTTCCAGCCCTTTGAGCCCCTGCTGGTGGCAGCGGTGGTCTACTTCCTGCTGACCTTCCCCCTGTCCAAGCTTTTGGCCTACATCGAACGGAGGATGAGAAAGCATGACTGATTCAACAAACACAGAGGCAATCATCCGGGTGGAGAACCTGGACAAGCGTTTCGGAGCGCTCCATGTGCTCAAGGGCATCACGGAGGAAATCCACCAGGGCGAGGTAGTGGTGATCATCGGGCCATCAGGCTCCGGCAAGTCCACCTTTCTGCGGTGTCTGAACCTGCTGGAGGAACCAGATTCCGGCACCATCATCTTTGACGGATACAACCTCACCGACCAATCCATTCCCCGTCGCCGCCGGGAAAAGAACATCGACTTCTACCGCAGCGAGATGGGCATGGTATTCCAGCACTTCAACCTCTTTCCCCACAAGTCGGTGCTGGAAAACATCACCATGGCGCCGGTGCTCCTGAAGCGAAAGACACGGGAGGAGGCCACCGCCAAGGCCATGGAGCTTTTGGAGCGGGTGGGTCTGGCAGAGAAGGCTCACAGCTATCCACCCCAGCTTTCCGGCGGACAGAAGCAGCGCATCGCCATCGTCCGATCCCTGGCCATGGAGCCCAAGGTCATGCTCTTTGACGAGCCCACCTCGGCTCTGGACCCAGAGATGGTGGGAGAAGTGCTGGCAGTCATCAAGGACCTGGCCAAGGAGGGCATGACCATGGCAGTGGTAACCCACGAAATGCGCTTTGCCCAAGAGGCAGGAACGAGAATCTTCTTCATGGACCAGGGAGTTGTCCTGGAACAGGGGAAGCCCCAGGACATCTTCACCAATCCCCAGCATCCACGCCTCAAGGATTTCCTCGGCAAGGTACTGAACGACTGACAAAAGGGGCTGTTTGAAGCACTTCAGACAGCCCCTTCTTTTCAATGACTCCCATTCAATGACTCTAATGGAAGCTGGTGAAATCCCAGCCACCGAAGAGGGTCTTTTTTATCTCGAAAAATTCGGTGTGGTACCGTTCGGTGCTGCCGGGAAAGCTCACCACCGCCACCGTGGGGGGATTGCCGCCTCTGGGACGGGAGCAGCTGCCGGGATTCAGGATGAGGGTGGCGCCTGCCTCCTCCCGGTAGGGGCGGTGGGTGTGGCCAAAGAACACCAGATCGGCGTTCATGGTCTCGGCGGCGGAATGGAGCAGGTCGGTTCCCATGTCCACCAGATGACGGTGACCGTGGGCCACCATCACGTTGCGACCCGCCAGACGGAAGCTGGCCATGGGGGCGACTTCAAAACACGTGGCCCTGGGCAGGGGATTCCCCTCCTGGTCCTCCACAACAGCAAGGTCAAGGGGGAAGCTGTCGGGGTCGCCGTTGCCACGGGCGCAGGCCACAATCGGCGGCAGTGCATCACGGAGCTTCTCGTTGCGGGAAGCCTCCTCCAGACAGGCCACAATGTCCGCCGTGCCATCCCCGCAAAAAACCAGGGCGTCGCAGTCCATACCAAAGTCCATGATGATTTTTTCCACCAGCTCACCCTCTCCGTGGGAATCGGAGATGACCAGTATCTTTCCGCTGGTCTTTTTTTCCAGTGCCGACTGATCCTCTCTGGAGCCCACCAAGGATGGAGAATCCACACTCAAGGTATTCACGATGACGCACCCTGACCCTGCCGACGGTCTATGACAAAGTGGTTCATGGGACAGAGACCGGTTTCCGGGTCGATGTACCGGGAAACCTCCCAACTCGCCCCTGCCAGCTGGCGGGCATGCACCAGCAGCTCCATGTCCAGCTGGAAGCCGCCGAAGAAGTCCGACGGCAGCAGGGTGATGTAATAGGCCGCTCGAGCAATAAGCTGGGGAATGTTTTCCTGATAGGCACCGCTTTCCTCCGTCAAATCGGCGGTGGCGCTGGCGGGCACGTACTCAATCACCATGTCACTGCCGGACTCGATTCCCAAGATGTCATCCTGGGGCATCAGGGAGATGACGGGATAGGCGCTGCGCCCCAAATCCGTGTCCTGCAATGCAGCCAAAGCACGGTGGGTTCCCTCAGGAGCCCCCACCACCACCAGGCCCGCCACACCGTCGGCCTCCAGCATATTGGTCAAAGCGGAAATCCGTGGACTTCCCCCACGGATAAAATCCTCAGGATAGCGGTAGGACACCACCGCTCCACCATTCTCCGCCATCCCCAAGGTTCTTCCCAACTCCTGCAGAGCAGCCTCCACAAAGGCCTCGTCGTTGTAGCCATAGCCCAGCACGACACCAATTTTCCGATGAGGCTCCATAAAATTCGTCACCTGCCGGAGGGCAAGCATATCTTGATCGGTAACAGGCACCGGAACAATCAGTCGGGCACCCTCAGTGGACACAGGCTTGACCTGTTGTTTTCCGCATCCGGCCACCAACAAGCAAAGAAGAAGGAGGGGGGCCGGGAAAAGGATTTTCTTCATATCACTCACTATACTTGAATCATCGGCAATTCGCAAGAGTGATATGAGCGGCAAACAGACTCCAGGAGCCACCCTTGCGTTTCGATTTTTTTTTCGGTATATTTAGTGTGCTTGTTTTGCACAACTCGCCCAGAATTCTAAAGAAGGAGGTTGAACATGGATAGCGACCCTGGAAGTACCGCTGTGGACTATCACTTATGCGGCCGAGACTCATTCGGCGCCACAACCCCATCTTTAGAAGGACTTGGACATGATAACCTATTGGCAGCAAGAAAACGGTCGCCTGCTGAAGCGGGAACCGGAAGAGCTTGACCCCAAGCTGAACACCTGGATTGACGCACGCTCTGTGACACGGGAGGATATTCGCATCCTTGAGGAGGAATACCAGGTAGAGCAGGAGCATATCCTGGATATTCTGGACCCCGACGAGCTTTCCCGCATCGAGCGGGAGGACACCTACACCCTCACCATCGCCCGGGTGCCTGTATTCACCCCCTCGGACGACATCAGCTACACCACCGCACCCCTGGGCATCATCGTCTACGACCACATCATCATCACCATCTGCTGGACGGACTGCGAGATGCTGCGGGATATCTCCGCCAACAGGATGAAGGGACTGAATCTGGGAGACTTTCCCGCCTTCATCGTGAAAATTCTCAGCCGGGCGGACACCATGTTCCTGCGGTACCTGAAGGAGATAAACCGACGCTCCACCACCATCCAGAACGAGCTGCAGCAGTCCGTCAAGAACAACGAGCTGATTCAGCTGCTGAACCTGGAGAAGTCCCTGGAATTCTTCACCACCTCCCTGAAAAGCAACCAGCTGCTGCTGGAAAAGCTGAGGAAGACACGGCTTTTGACCTTTGACTCCGACGACCGGGACTGGCTGGAGGATGTGGAGATTGACAACCGCCAGGCCATGGAGATGACCGACACCTACAGCAACATCCTGGCAGGTATGGTGGACGCCTTTGCCTCCGTCATTTCCAACAACCTGAACATCGTGATGAAGAAGCTCACCACCATCTCACTGATTCTAATGGTCCCCACCTTCATCACCAGCTTCTTCGGCATGAACGTTCCCCTGCCCTTCGCCAAGTCAGGCTGGCTGGGCATCGTCGCCATTTCCCTCATCTGTCTGGCCACCGCCATCCTCGCCGGCCAGCTGCTGCTGAAGGACAAGCCGCCTCGTCAAACGAAGCGAAACCGCAAATCCCTTTCCCAACGCATCAAGGAGCGGAAGATGATGCGGATGATCAAAATGCAGGAACGGAAGCTGGAACGGATGTGACCGGTGGAGTTACAAGCCTTGTGACGGCGTACCTTTTTGCCGAACATAAGAATGTAACGCTGGTTCAATCCAGACCTTTTATCCTTGAGGTACAATGATGAAAAGAATCCCTTTCCACCGAGCCTCCAGACTTGTTTTGGCTCTGGGTCTTGTGCTTGGCTCAGCCCTTCCACTGGCCCCTCAGCAGGCAACCCTCCCCCCCATCTGGGAGCGCTCGAACATTTCCGCAACTACTCCAGCAAAACCTGCCGACATATCCATGGTGCTCATTGGGCCCGACACGGCCAAGGGCATCATCTACGACGTGTACACCATCGGGGAGCACACACAGTCCTACACCGCCCGCCGATGGATTACCCCCTTCGAGATAAACCGCTACGAGACCTCCTACCGGCTGTGGTACGAGGTGCGGCTGTGGGCCGAGGCCAATGGCTACACCTTCAACAACCCCGGCCAGCAGGGCTCCAGCGGACGGCGGGGACGGGAGCCCACCGAGTCAGGAAAATTCCAGCCGGTCACCAACATCA
>CAMGSV010000052.1 GCA_946061495.1 uncultured Spirochaetales bacterium
CCACCAACGAGGTCATCAAGAACCTAGCGTGGGAGGAATTCGCCATGTTCAAGGAATCCTTCCTGGGTAACACCGTTTTCTGGCTTTCCGTGCAGGAAAAGGACTTTTATTCCGACTTGGCTTTCTCCTATCATGTGGATCCCAACAATCCCAATGACTATTGGTACAACCTTACCATCTATGAGACAGAGGACTACAACTTCAACATCAATTACAATCAGATGTTGAACAAGACCATGCTGTGGATCAATGTTCCGGTGCGGAATTCCACAAAAACTGTAGTGGGTATGGTGGGAACCGGAATTCCCCTCAGTGACTTCACCAGCACTATGTTCGCCACCCTGGATCCAGATGTGGAGATGTATTTCTACAACAGACAGCTGGAGATTACTGGTACTCGGGGGGATGAAAGTCTTGCAGACAAGCTTCCCATCACAACTGTTATGCCACGGCTGGAGGGGGTGGATTTGAATGTCGCAGAGGAAACATTCCTCCATACGGTTTTTGGAACATATATGTTCCTGCCCTTTGAGGAGGTGAACTGGACTGCCGTCATGTTCATTCCCTACACCTTCGGCAGCTTCCTGCGGCATTCTGTCAAATCCTTCCTTGTTTTCTTCGTGGTGAACCTCACCATCTGGCTGTATGCCTTCATCAAGGCTCTGTTCCTACCCCTGCGTGCCCTTGAGCGTTCAGTTCATGACCTGTCCTCGGAACATGCAAACCTCACGAAGCGTGTTCCTGCCAACAAGAAGATGATACTGGATATTTTCGGTACCCTGATTGACGGATTCAATGAATTTATCGAGAACCTGCAGAATGTTGTTACCCATGTGCAGAAATCCAACAGGAACCTTGTGGAGGCAGGTGGACGGACGGCGGACTGCATCATGGACGTTGTCACTGCCATTGACACCTCCTACAACTTTATGGAAATTGTGGATAAGAACATCAACAATCAGATGGAGAGCGTTGATAGTACTGTTCGTTCAGTAAGCAACATCGTGAGTGGAATTATGGAGTTGAACCAGCTTGTTTCCACCCAGAGCGAAGGGGGGCAGCAGGCCGCCGTAGTGGTGGAGGAACTGCTGAGCAGTATCGGAAACGTATACAATGCGGTGAACAATCTGGTGGCATCCTTTGACCAGCTGGAGGAGAACGCCGAGCATGGTGTGAATGCCCAGAAGAACGTCGCCCTCAAGATTGGTGAGATATATGCCGAGTCCCAGATGCTGCAGGAAGCCAACCGGGTCATCTCTTCCATTGCCAGCCAGACAAACCTGCTAGCCATGAATGCTGCCATCGAGGCCGCCCATGCCGGAGAGGCTGGACAGGGATTCAGTGTTGTAGCAGACGAAATCAGAAAGCTCAGCGAGAATGCCTCCAAGCAGTCTCGTACCATCGGTGTGCAGCTGAAGACAATCCTTGACTCCATGGCAGGAATTACCGAGCTTTCCGAGGATCTGAAGTCTGCCTTTGACCGTGTTTCAGAGGGAATCAAGAGCACCAATGTGATGGTGCAAGAGATTTCTACTTCCATGGAGCAGCAGTCTGCTGGATCGAACCAGATGAGGATAGTGATAGACCATGTGATGGATGCCACTATGAAGACTCAGTCTGCATCCGATGCCATGGCGGCGGAGAATGCCAGCATCCAGCGTGAGATTGAGATGCTGCAGGAGTCAGCTGTTTCGATGAAGGGGAACATGGATCGGATGAAGGAGGGAACCATCCGCATCAAGGCCACGGGAATGGCGTTAAAGTCCTTGTCCAACGAGACTCGCCGCTCCATCGTTGACATTGGCCAGGAATTGGAGAAATTTACCGTTTAATACTACCTGTTGAGGAAAATATCCGGTGACGACTGGTTTTTCCTTGACTTTTTTTTCTGCCTTGCATATATTCATTATATACGTGATTGTTTGCGTCACCGTCCCTGATATTTTTTCGGGGGTGCACTGGCTTCGACGGGTGTGGACGTGGACTTGAGCTGCAGGTGAGGTCGCCTGTCCTCTGAACAGACAAAACCTATAACTGCCGAAGATAATCGTCAGTTTGCTCTCGCTGCGTAAGCGCGGGAACACGGAAACTGGACTGTGCCGCTCTGAACGGGCCAAGTTTCTGTCGCTAACCAGGGCTTGCTGTGGATGGTGTCCGATACGTCCACGGGACTTTCATCGGAATACGGAGCCGACGCTTGTGGTGCTGCCACCGGATCCCGACAACCACCTCGCACCACTAAACCTGTAGAGGCTCCTGGCCCGCACATTCGGACGGGGGTTCAATTCCCCCCACCTCCAAAAAAAAACCACCTGCCGGTGGTTTTTTCATTTTAAATGCCATTGGGGCTGAGCCGGAGCTGTGTGCCTCCCGTCAATTCTGGGAACGCTCCACCTCTTGGACAACCATCTGGGCCGACTCCATGCCATTGAACACATTCCGCTCCACCCGGTACACCAGGTCGATGGTGTCCCCTGGGGCAAAGTCAGTGCCCAGCCGTTCCGCCGCATTCCAGTAGAGTGCGGGCCATTTGTGCTTGCCGCCGGCGAGAATGAGCTTGAGGTGCTTCTTCTCCCCCTTGCCGATGATGTCCGCAGTGACAATCTTCAGACGGCGGCTGAAGAAGGTGAGGGGTGGATTGCTCTCTCCGTAGGGCTCGAAGAGATTCGTGATTTTCAGCAGATCCGGGGTGAGGTAGCTGTGGGGAATCTCTGCGTCGGCCTGAACCAGCTGCTGGTCGTTGTCCTCCAGCTCGATGACGGGGGTGTAGTCAAGAAAGTGCTGCAGGAGGGCATCGAGGTTCTCCTTGTTCAGGCTGAATCCCGCCGCATAGTTGTGGCCGCCGTGGTTCAGGAACAGATTCCCGCAGCTGTCCAGCATGGGGGTGACGTCAAATCCACGGGTGGAACGGACAGAACCGATGGCAGTGCCGTCCTCCAAGATGGTGATGGCCACTGCAGGCACTCCGAAGACCTTCACCAGCTGGGCGGCTAGGATTCCCGATATGCCACGGTGGATTCGTGGATCCACCACCACCACCAGCTTCTTGTTGTATTTGTCAAAGTTCTCGTAAGCCTGCCGCTCCACGTAGCCCCAGGCATCGGTGCCCAGCTGGCGGCGGTCCTTGTTCAGCTGGATGATCTCCTCGGCGATGGCATCCCGCTGCTGGCTGGTTTCTGAAAGGAACAGCTGCACCGCCAGCTCGGACCTGCCCAGCCGTCCGGCGGCATTCAGCACGGGAACCACGTTCCAGGAGATGTCGGTGCTGCCGATGCGCTTGCCCAGCAGGTTGAGCCGTGCCAAAAGCTCCTTCAATCCGTCTATGGGCTGTCCGCTGTTGAGGGCTTCCAGACCCTGCCGCACCAGAATCCTGTTTTCGTTCTGGAGGGGCATGATGTCCGCCAGGGCAGCCAGCATCACCAGCTGCAGATCCTCCTGTATCTTCTTGTTGTTCTGGGAGTTGGCAGTCTTCTTCTGGATGTAGGTGACGAACAGGTTGCAAAAGCCGTCCATCTCGGACTGGATTCCCTCCCGATAGCGGAGAATCTTTGACATTTCCTTCACCCGCAGGAGGCTGGCGTTGCGGACCGCAGGGATTTCCGTAGAGATTTCCGGCCGCAGGTCCATCATGTTGAACTCAACGCCGGTGCCAAAGATTTTTGCCAGCTGCTTCTGCTGGAGCTCCGCATCCCACACCAGAATCTGCTGGCCACGGAGAAACTGCATCAGGCGGGTGTCTTCAATGCGGACCATGCCGGGTGTGATGGTTTCGGTGAGGCGGGAGCGCTCCGTCATGTTCACCAGCTTCACGCAGTCGATGGTGTAGGCATCGTTCACCGGCCGCACGTCCAGCAGGCAGAGCTCCTGCTTGTACAGCTCGTTCTGGGCGAAGCGGAGGGCGGTGGCCAGCTTGAATGCCACGGCGCAGCCGGAGATGAAGGGGAAGGGATAGTCGTCGCCGGGGAGCTTCGGGTCGATGATGATGGTGGCCTTGGGGAGGTTTTCCGGAGGATTGTGGTGGTCGGTGACGATGACATCGATGCCCAGCTCCACCGCCCGGTCTATCTCAAGATTGTTGGAGATGCCGCAGTCCACGGTGATGATGAGGGTGCCGTAGTTGGCGGCGAATTCCTCCACCGCCTTCATGGAAAGGCCGTAGGTGTCCTCTCCGCTGGGAATGCGCCAGCTCACATCAACGCCCAGCTCCTTGAGGCAGCGGTGGAGGACGGTGGTGCTGGTGATGCCGTCCACGTCCCGGTCGCCAAAAATCAGCACCTTCTCCCCCTCGTCCCGGGCTGCGAGAATGCGGTCCACCGCATCCTCCATACCGGAAAGCAGGAAGGGACTGTGGAGGAAACGGAGGTCGTTCTCCAGATAATACAAAATATCGCTGCCGCTGGTGATGTTCCGGCGGGCAAGGATGGAGGCGGTTAAGGGGTCGCAGGAAAAGCGGCCGCAGAGCTCCCGTACCTGTTCAGGGGCTATGTCTTTCTTCGTACATATCATGGTCAGTGGATTTCCTTGCAAATCAGTTGCTGTTCCTGGGGCTTCTGGCTGGTGTAGGTGGCGGCCTCCTGGATCAAGGCCAGGGCTGGCTCAAGACAGGCCTCGTTCTGCCCGAAAACCTCCATAATCAGGTCTCCTGCCGCCACCTTGTCTCCCTGGACCTTGTGGAGAATCATGCCGGCATCGGGACAGACGGGATCCTCCGTCCTGTTGCGTCCCACCCCAAGATGGACTCCTGCCAGCCCCAGCTTGAAGGCGTCCAGCTGGAGGAAGCCCTCTTGACTGGAGTAAACCTCCCGTCGGAAGGGGCTGCGCCGTGTTCCCACCTGGGTCATGAGCCTTTCCGGGTCGCCCCCCTGGTCACGGACATTCTGGAGGAAGAGCTCCAGTGCTCGGCCAGAGGAGACGGCCTCCTGGCAGGCAGCGAGGGCTTGTTTCTGAAAATCTTCGGCGGCGGGGGACGTGGTGGAAGCAAGCTCCTGTCCCAGCAGCAGCATCTGCACCGCCAGGGCGTAGGTCAGCTCCATTACATCCTGGGGGCCACGTCCCTGGAGGCATTCGATGGTCTCTTCAATCTCCAGGAAGTTGCCAATCTTGCGTCCCAGGGGAGAGGCCATGCTGGTGATGAGGGCGGTGGCCTTCTTTCCCATGGCCTTGGCCGTTCCCACCAGGCTTTCCGCCAGACGCTGGGCATCCTCCTTGGTTTTCATAAAGGCACCGGAGCCGTATTTCACGTCGAAGACCAGGCCGTCGGAGCCCTCCGCCACCTTTTTGGACAGGATGCTGGCGGTAATGAGGGGGATGGATTCCACGGTGGCGGTAACATCCCGCAGGGCGTAGAGCAGGCGGTCGGCGGGAACCACATCCTGGGTCTGGCCGGTCATGGCAAAGCCGGTGCGGGCGATGAGCTGCTGGAACTCCTCCACCGGGAGACCAACCCGGTAGCCTTCGATTGACTCCAGCTTGTCCAGGGTGCCGCCGGTGTGGCCCAGGGCGCGGCCGCTCATCATGGGAATCTGCACCCTGCCAAAGGGGAGCCTGCAGGCCGCCACGATTGGTGCCAGGGGTAGGGAAATCTTGTCCCCCACGCCGCCGGTGGAGTGCTTGTCCACAAAGGGGCCGGTGAGACCGGGAATGCCGGTGTGGTGGTGGTCCATCACCCGGCCTGAATGGAGCATGACGCTGGTGAGGGCGGCAGTCTCGTCAAAGGTCATGCCGTTGAAGTAGACGGCCATGAGCCAGGCTGCAATCTGGTAGTCGGGAATCTCCCCGGCCACGTAACCCTTTATCAGGAACTCCAGCTCCTGACGGCTCAGCTCCTGTCCCTTTGGCTCCAGGGGACTGCCCCTTTTTTTCATGATGATGTCAACAGCACGGAACGCCATGTCTTCCTCCCGAATATTTAGTGATTTTTTTAGTATACTCCAAAAGCTCCCTACCGTAAAGGAGGGCAGGGGACTATTCCCCACCGTAAAGGGATGGGAGGTTCGGCTGTTTTTTTGCCTGCCCCCTCTAGTATTATAGCCTGAATTCAGATGAAAAATGACCGTTTTGAGGAAAAAATGTGATATAATCAGCGTACTTGGTAAAGGAGGAATTTATGGTAAAGCACATCATTTTATGGACATTGAAGGAGATGCCGGAGGAGGAAAAGGAGTGGGTAAAGGCCGGCATAAAGGAGGGGCTGGAGGGCTTGCAGGGAAGGATTCCCGGACTGGTGGACATCAAGGTGCAGGTGGACGGCCGCATGGAAACCTCCACCGCCGACCTGATGCTGGACTCCACCTTCGAGTCGCCGGAGGCCCTGGCCGTCTATGCCAGCCATCCGGAGCACGTGGCGGTGGCGGACAGCAGGGTACGCCCCTTTACCGCCAGCCGAGCCTGCCTGGACTTTGAGCTGTAGGTAATGAGAACATGTTAGGAACAGGACCAACTTCTCTGTGAAAAAATATTGTATGGCTTGTTAGTGTTTAGTATAATGGGTTGAAAAATAGTGTAGTCTAATAGGATATGTATGAAAATTTTACCATAGTTAGGAGGGTATCATGGGCAATGAATTATTTACAAACATCCCAAGTAAGATTAAAAATCTTGTAAGCGATGTTAGGATTGGTAAGATTGGTTTGCCTGATCTGCAAAGACCATTTGTATGGAAGGACAATAAAGTCAGAGATCTCTTCGATTCTATGCTTCGTGGTTATCCCATTGGATATGTGATGTTATGGGAGTCTCCTTCCGACTATGAAGAAAAGAAAGTTTCTATCGGTAGTAATAAGAAAATCTATGAAGAACCGAAAGAACTTGTGATTGATGGCCAACAAAGGCTGACAGCCCTTGTCGCTGCTATGTATGGTGTTAAAGTACGAGATAAGAGTTATAATGAAAGGGAAATTAAAATCAGCTACAACCCGTTGATAAGAGAATTTGCTGTTTGGACAAATGCAATTGACCGTGACCAAGAATGGGTAACAAAAATTAGTGATGTGTTCTTAGCAAAAGAAAATAATTCTTTTACTAAGTTCCGGCGTGATTATATTAACGGACTGAATGATGCCAGAAACAAGAAGAGTGAGCCTGAATTGACAGATGAAGAACGTGATCTGATTGAAGACAATCTTAATGCCCTTCTTGGCCTAGAAGATTTTTCCGTTCCTACTTTAGAAATATCCCAAGGTGCTGATGAGCAGGATGTAGCAGATATTTTTGTGCGTGTTAATTCTGGTGGGCAGAATCTGAATGAGAATAATTTTATTCAGACCTTGATTGCTGTTTATGAGAAGGATGTGCACGATAAGATTACGAAATTCTGTCAGGATTCCAGAATTCCGAAAGATGGTACTTCTTACAATCAGATTATGGAAATTGATCCCCAGCATCTTGTGCGTATGGCAGTCGGTGTTGGTTTCCATCGTGCAAGATTGAAATATGCGTATATGCTTCTCCGAGGTAAGAATTTAGAAACAGGAAAATATTCTGATGAAACGAGGACTCAGAATTTAAATATCTTCAAAGATGCCCTTGAAAATGTGATGAATCTAAATAACTGGCATTCGTTCCTGCACTGTGTTGCTAGTGCAGGGTATGTCAGTGACAAGATTATTGCTTCCTCCAATGCCGTGGTGTTTAGTTATGTTCTTTATCTGATTGGAAAGTTGGAATACAAGGTTGCATCTCTTCAATTGAATAAGATTATCAGCAAGTGGTTCTTTATGTCTGCAATTACATACTTCTATACAGGTTCAACTGAATCTGAGGTTGAAAGGCAGTTCGCAGATTTAAGAAATGTTCATACTTCTGATGAGTTCGTTGCCTATCTAGAAAAAAACATTGCAAGTAGGTTTACAGATGATTATTTCAATCTGACATTGCCAAATGAGTTGAATACTTCTTCTGCAATTTCTCCCGCCTGGTATGGGTATATTGCCTCCCAGATTGTGCTGAATACACCTTTACTGTTCGGTACTAGTGGGTTGGCAAAATATTTATTGCCTGGTGTTAATGGAACGAAAAATGCCATAGATAAGCATCATATTTTTCCAAAAAACTATTTGACTCAGTTTGGTTATACTACTGATAGAGATAGAAACCAAGTAGCAAATTTTACGTATCTGGACTATGTAACGAATATTGATATTTCTGATGACTCTCCAGTTAATTATATTGAGCGATATAAAAATAAGTTAGGAGATAGTTATAAAACTCATTGTGAAAACCATTGCTTGCCTAAAGACTTTGAGAAGATGGATTATATGGAATTCTTAAATGAAAGAAGAATGCTTATGGCTCAGTTAATTAAAAAAGCATTCATGGTATTATGACATGAATAAATGTGATCGAGATATTACTGTGAAACCAATTGGGCAGAGGTGGAGGCAAGTCATACGGTGGGAATGCTGGATACGCTTCCGCAAGTCTGGGCCGAAGAAGCAAAAAGGCGGATGGAGAAGTTGAACAAGGCAATTTCTGCAACACAAGATTTTGGCCCTGCCTACCACATTGGTGCCAGCTACTTCCTGAAGCTGAATCAGTACGAGGGGAACTTCGATGACTTGTGGAAGTATCATATCAAGGGCATTCTGGAGGAATATGTGCGGGGTAATCCGAGGAAAGAGGAGGTGATGACAAAGTTTAAGTCGGCCTATTCTGATGGAACAACGGAATAGTAAGGTATACCATCAATGTGCCACCTTTCCCTCACCGACAACAACACAAACGATCCTCCGAAAATTGCCGACTTGTCGTCCTCCGGTGCGGAGGCAATCCACGCCTACGAGGACCTGCAGGCTGTTGCAGGCATTCCCCTGAAGTCCCTTTGCACGGACAATCCTTCGCTGCTGGTGTTTCCCCATTGCCTGGGGGAGCATCAGGACGGAATCGAGGGGCTGCGTATTTTCGACCTTGAGGGACGACCGTCATACGAGGGGGGCAGAATCATTTCCTGCGACCAGGTGAAGGTCAAGACGGGGAATCTGATGGGCTTCCTGGGTTTTTCGGGACGGGGCTTCCACGGCACAAAGGTGGAGATTCGCTCCCGGTTCACCGGTAATTCTGGACAAGACTTCTTCCTCCATTACCTGCTGGAGCGGGTCTTCAAAATCAACCTGTTCAATATGGACTACTCCCTGGGGAGGAACGATGGCCTTGATTTTGTCTACCTGCTGTTCCCCCATCTTCTGAAAAGGGCGGTGCAGCAGGGGCTGTTCAGGCAGTACCAGACCTTCCAGCGGAACGACTCGGCAGTCAAGGGGCCGCTGGAGGTGGGCCGCCACCTTCGGCACAATGTACCCTTTGGCGGGAAGGTGGCCTATCGGAGCCGGGAAAGAACCTTTGACAATCCGGTGACGCAGCTGGTGCGCCACACAATCGAGTTCATAAAAGGGAAGGACCTTGGCCGAAGGCTTCTGTCCAGTGACGGCGACACGAAGGAGGCCGTTTCCCGGATTGTGGCGGCCACCAATGAAACCTATGTGCCGCAGAAAAGGCAGCTGGTCATTGCCCGGAACAGCCGGCCGGTAAGCCATCCCTATTTCATCCGCTGGCTTCCCCTCCAGCAGCTGTGCCTGATGATTTTGAATCGCCACACCATCCAGTTTGCCGCCACCACAAGCCCCGTGCAGGGCATCCTGTTTGACGGGGCCTGGCTGTGGGAGGAATATGCGGCCACGATTCTGTGCGACCCAAAGCTTGAGGCAAAGCAATTCATCCATCCCACCAACAAGGACCGAAAGGGCGGCATCAGGCTTTTTGACAATTCACCGGATGGGAACGATGAAGTCTCTTTCTCAAAATGCTACCGCCGCATCTATCCCGACTTCTATCGGGAAAAATCTGCCGATGGCTCAAAGGATGGAATGATTGTGGACGCCAAGTACAAGCGCCTGGAGCAGGGCCTTGTGCGGGATGACCTGTACCAGATCATCTCCTACATGCACACCATGAGGATTTCAGTTGGTGGATTTCTGTATCCCTCTCCCTCCAAAGAGGTGTCGGCATCGGCACCCATAAATGGGGTAGAGCGGAGGGTGTACCAGCTTGCAGGATATGGGGGAACCATCTCTAGCCTCGGCCTACCTATTCTCCAGAACGCCGACACCTACGCCACCTTCACCTTCGCCATGGCGGATCGGGAGAGGGAGCTGCTGGAGGCAATAGAAGAAATGTAAAGGGAAGGAATGAGTTTCAGGAAGCTTTCAACCAGTGAAGCAGATTGTTTCATCGCCGGGCCACCGTTCCCTCCGTCACCTTCCCCTCCGCCATGGCGGAGGGGGAGCAGGAACTGCTGGAAGCAGTCGGCAAGCTGTCCCCCAGGGAAGGAATGAGTTTCACCCTTGATTCGTGCATGAAACAAAATGTTTCACAGTGAGAAACAAAAGGTTTCGCACTGGAAAACAAAAAGTTTCACGGTGAGAAACAAAATGTTTCACACTGGAAAACAAGCGGCTTTGCAGTGTGAAAACCATGCCGCGCGCTTTGCGGTTGGTTGCTGGCTCGAAGCCACGTGGTGCTGTGGAGTAAATGCCGTTGTTTGTCATTACAAGACACTTGTTTTGCCTGTTCAAATGATGTACTATTTTACCAGCTACTGGTTTTTAGGAGATGCTATGGCTACATTTCAATTGAGGCTTGACGAGACGTTGAAGCAAAAGGCGGATGCCTTGTTCTCGTCCTTGGGCTTGGACACCTCGACTGCGATCAGAATCTTCCTTTCGGCTGCGGTAGAAAACAATGGGATTCCCTTTCCTGTTAGGCATACTGAAGATTTTTCCTTGCAGCGGGCACTATTGGACTCAAGAAACAGGGTGAACCTGCACGGTCCATACGACACCGCCCTGGAGGCAGTCAACTCTATGCTAGAGGACTAGCCCTTGTACAAAATTGTCTATACAAACAGAATGAAGCATGACGTAAGGCTCATGCGGAAACGGGGGAAGGACATTTCAAAGCTTGTTGCCGTCTTGGATGTGCTTTCCTCTGGAGCGGCACTCCCGCCAAAATGCAAGGACCATCAGCTGACAGGCAACGTGCACGATTTTAGGGAATGCCATATAGAGCCAGACTGGCTCCTGGTGTATCAGGTTTTTGAGGACGAGCTCGTCCTTTCTGCCACTGCAACAGGAACACATTCCGATTTGTTCGGCTGACCGCGGGGAAAACCTCGTCCTGTGGAATTGGAAAACAAGCGGCTTTGCAGTGAGAAAACCATGCCGCGCGCTTTGCGGGCGGTTGCTGGCTCGAAGCACGCCGTGACAATATAAGGAGCACACCATGCCGAGCAGTGAGCTGTCCCCCGTTCTTCATCCCATCCCGCCGGTGTTTAACTCCGACTCCCGCATCCTGATTCTGGGGAGCTTTCCTTCCGTCCGTTCCCGGCAGGAGCTCTTCTTTTACGGCCACCCCCGCAACCGCTTCTGGCAGGTGTTGTCCTGCATCTTCTGCGGAGAAGGCTCTGACTTGGTGTCAAGGGATTCTACGGCGGGGGAGGGGCTGGCTTCTGCAAGGGTGGAGCAGCGGCGGCGCTTCCTTTTGGCCCATAGGGTGGCCCTGTGGGATGTGGTGGCCTCCTGTACCGTCAGCGGCTCCTCGGACAGCAGCATTGCCGAGGTGGTTCCCAACGACATCAGCCCCATTCTCTCCGCCGCCCCCATCAGCCGCATCTACACCAACGGCCAGAAGGCCCACCAGCTGTACAAGAGGCATCTTTTGCCACGCACCGGGCGTCCAGCCATCTGCCTTCCCTCCACCAGCCCCGCCAACGCCTCCTGTTCCCTGGAGCGCCTGGTGGCAGCCTGGCGGTGTGTGGCGGAGGACTGGTGAGCCTCTGGAAATGGTGAGTCCTTTGCGCCGCCGCCTCGCCCAGGACATCCGCCGTATGCAGGGGGAATTCGGCTTCGCCGGCATCTTTGTCACCCACGACATTGAGGAGGCCCAACTGGTGGCGGACCGGATCGTCAGGATGGAGGCTGACAGAAGCAGAGCCACAAGCTGAAAGGAGAATCTTTTTGTACTGTCGGAATAATGTTTTTGGGCTGTCGGAATAATGTTTTTGTACCAAAAAGAGAATCTTTTTGGACTGTCAGGAGAATGTTTTTGGGCTGTAGGAATAATGTTTTTGTACCAAAAAGAAAATAGTTTTGTACTGTAGGGAAAATTTTTCTACTGTAGCATTATTTGGGACAGGTGGTGTGGTAGAATGGAGATTGCGGATGTAAATTTATTTGAGTTTGTGCTATGATGGAGAACATTATCCAGGCATTTTTTGAGGATGCAACCCTTACAGACGGTGCATACGCCCTTCCTGTGGAAGCCCGGTGGTCTACAATCATCAATACACCTGCCCCCCAACTCAATGTCGCCCTTGACACCGCCCTGCATCTACATTTACAAATGACTTGTACAAGGGCTTGTATTTTGACTACATAATGGCAAATCCGCCCTTCAATTTGAAAGGCTGGTATGATGAGAACTTGAAAAACGACGGCCGTTGGGCAGACTATGAAACTCCACCAGAAAGCAATGCAAGCTATGCCTGGATTCTGCACATTCTCTCCCACTTGAAGCCGAACAAAGGTGTCGCAGGTTTTTTGCTTGCCAACGGTGCGTTGAATGACAGCGACACATTGGAGATTCGCAAGAAACTGATTCGGAACTGGCCATAAGGTCAGATTTGTTCGTAGCAACACTACTTACGAAAAAATATGACCCGAACATGTGCCACGTCACCGACGCGGGAAACGGCTACATCGTCGCGAAAAGCCT
>CAMGSV010000053.1 GCA_946061495.1 uncultured Spirochaetales bacterium
GTTTGTTGACAATATAAAGCCAGGGATTTGGTATCCCTTGGTCTTCGGAGCCATGAACGGCACCATCGCGGTGGTGGTGGAACACATGATTGACTCTAATGCTCCCTATATCGTCATGATTTTTGTACCTGTTGTCATGGTGCTCGAGATTGTGAGTATTTCTAAAAATCCCTTTTGGATTTATGTATTCATCCTCGGTTCCTTCCTGCTCAACCTAACGGTTCAGTACAACCTGGTGATGGCTGCCCTGGGATTGATTTTGCAGGATGCTATTTTGTCTTTCACTGGGCTGGAATATAGAATCATGATATTCAGTGTCACTATGATTGTCTCCAGTGTGATTGAACTGTTGTTGAAAAAATGGCTTCCCTCCCGAGAACTGCATTTTGTTGCCTATCGGGTGGAAAAAAGCGCCATGCTGGTGGTGTATATGTACATGACGGTCATTGTGCTGATAGCAATTTCTGCGATGGTGTCCCCCGTCATCTTGCAGGCTGCAGGCGATCCACGGCTTTTACAGGCATTCTTCTTTGAGATAATCTTAAAGGATTCATCAATGCTGGCGGGGGGATACATCATTATGTTGTTCTGCTGCCGTGAGGCTCGTCTTGAGCTGAATACTGCCTCTTTGAAAAAGAACTTGCACTGGGAAAAGGAATTTCGGAGCAGTATCCAGAAGAAGGCTCTCTTGAGCTATTCCTACAATGCGGTGAAAGAGCGTCTGGAGACGAATCATCCGGTGTTCACCTCCTATATGCCGAATCCGTGTGCAGCAAATTACTACGTAATGATTAACCATTATGTTGAGACGCTTGTCCATCCTGATGACCGGGAGCGGGTGCGGGCTGGCTTGATAAACCTGGATGTGGCTCAGAAGCTGGAGCGGAAGATGCTTTCCTGTCAGTTCAGGATGAAGCGGGAGTCCATTGTCTCCCTCCTGTCTGGTGCTGAGGAAGTCGAAAACTTGAAAAATCTGTCGAGTGAGTGGGTTTGGATTGAGGCACGGGATACCTACATCACGGATATTACCACCGGTGACTTGATTGTGTATGTGGATCTGTTCAATGTGGACGACAAGGTTCAGGAAAAGGAGCAGCTGGTTACTGCCGCCACCAGGGATGCTCTTACCGGCTTGCTCAACCGTTCCGCTGCGGAGAAAATCATTCATGAACACCTGCGAGACAAGAAGCGTGCTGGTGCCTTCTTCATCATCGATATGGACAACTTTAAATTGGTGAACGACAGGTTCGGTCATCCAGAAGGTGATGCTCTGCTAAAGAAGATTGCCGCTGCCCTTAAAGACTCCTTTCGTGCAGAGGACATCATTGCCCGTATGGGAGGGGACGAATTATGCGTTTATGCCCCGGGCATGGATACAGAAGAGACTGTTGCCCAGTGCATGGACTCCTTGCTGGCGCGTTGTCGCTTTGAGTATACCAACGAAGCTGGCTCCTTTGTGGTGACTCCTAGTGTGGGGGTGGCTATTTCTTCAGATACAGGCCACGAGTATTCCCATTTGTATCAATGTGCCGACGAGGCACTGTATGAGGCAAAGGCTGCAGGAAAAAATTGCTGGAGGCTCTATTCTCGGCAAAGAGCTCGATAATTTTTGAGTTTACAATTCAAATTTTTACTTATATACTAGATATGTACGGTTATACCGAGTGCTGTTGGAGATGTTGTATGTAAATAAGTTACACTTTTCTATGGGAGTGTCTATGAACAAAGCAGTAACAAAGCAATCTTCAAAAGTTCAAAAACGTGATAGCTTGCAGCGTAAATTCGTCGTGCAATCCACCATCATTATCATGATGATGTTTATCCTTATTGCCATGATTGTCATGATTCGTATAACCATCAACGATATCCTTGAAAATCAAGAGAAGGTGAATGTGTGCCAGCTGCTGGCCAATGAGGTGAAGCAGTCCTCCGAGGATTTGACTAATGCCTGCCGTATGTTCATTGTTAGCGGTGGAGATATACTCCATTACAATGAGTATAATGACATTGTGGGCTGGCGTTCAGGTGCTGCACCCCGTCCCACCAATTTGTCGGACAATCTTTTTCCCGGAGAAACCATCAGTCTCATGGATTTGCTGGAGCGTTCTGGCTTTATCCAGTCCGAGCTGGATGCTGTGGAGACAGCCTTGATTGTCTCTGACAACCTTGCGAAGACGGAGATTCAGGCCATGGAAAGCATTCGGCTGGGGCATATTGTGGATGGTCCCCAGCGGGCTATTCCTGGTGAGTCAGTGCAGGATTTTGCCATGCGGATTGTCACCAGCGACAGCTACAACTCTGTTTCCCGACAGATTCTGCATCCCTTGGATGTGTTGAGTGCTGGCATTGCCCAGCGGATGTCGGAAGAAGCCCACGTGATGGATCAAAAGATGTTCCTGTACCAGATCATCATGTTTGTGGCGACGATGTTTGTGATGGCCATGATTGTAACCTTCGTAATCTTTCTGCAGCGTTCTCTGCTGAAGCCTATCCTGCAGACCTCGAAGGCCCTGAGCGTGGTCAGTTCTGGTGATTTAACCGCCAAGCTAGAGGTGCAGTCCTCCAATGAGGTGGGGCAAATGTTTGCGGACTTCAACAGCACCATGGAACATCTGCGCCATCTGATTCGTACCATTCAGGAGTCTACCCAGGCCCTTTCTGCCAGTGGAGAGACCCTTGTTCAGGATATGGTTCAGGCTGCAAGTGCTATGTACCAGATGGAGGAGACCATTTCCACCGTTACCGATGAGTCCATGACTCAGGCTTCCAGCGTTATGGAGACTACTGGCACGGTGGCCAAAATCATTGAAATCATCAAGCGGGTGAGCGCCAGTGTGACTGCCCAGGCCTCCAGCGTTACGGAGTCCTCCGCTTCGGTGGAAGAGATGCTGGCCAATATTTCTTCTATTTCCAACACACTGGAAAAAAGTGATGCGGTGATTCGAGAGCTGGCCTCCGCCACCACCAGTGGCCGGGAGACGGTTTCCCATGCCACCACTGTTACCCACCGAATAAACGAGGCTTCCGGCAGCTTGATGGAGGCGTCTGGCATCATCCAGCATATTGCCAGCCAAACCAATATGTTGGCCATGAACGCTGCCATTGAGGCCGCCCACGCTGGTGAGGCGGGACAGGGATTTGCCGTTGTTGCGGACGAAATTCGCAAGCTGGCGGAGGAGTCCAGTACCCAGGGAAAGACCATCACCGCCACCCTCAAGCACCTCAGCGGTGACATCAACAGTCTGGATCAGGCAACCCGGACGGTGGAAGAGAAATTTAACGCCATCTTTGGGCTTTCTGAAAGAATCATGCAGATGAGTTCCCAAATGACCCTGGCCATGCACGAGCAAAATTCAGGAAGCCAGGAGGTCTTGTCTGCCATCAAGGATATCAACACGGTGACGCTGGAGGTTCGGGAAGGTTCCGATGCGATGCTCCATGGTAGCGAGACGGTGGTAGCTGAAATGGCCCGCCTCAATCAGCTGACAAAGGACATTACCGCCAGTATGCACGAGATGTCAGGCGGAGCCAGCCAGATTAATGATACGGTGCAGCATGTGAGCAATTTGACGGTGGCAAACAAGGAGAGCATTCAGAAGCTTTCTGAAGAGATTCAAGTGTTTAAGGTATGATACCTGGGGGATGCTGTAAAGATAATAAATATTTACAAAAAAAGACTTTAGTATTATAGTATGCTTTCGGTCTTAAAACGTAGATAAGTTAGGTATCTTTACAGGAGTTTCTTTTATGGAAGGTTCATCTGAACACGTGAATATCAGGCGTGGTCTTTCTCTGCGGCTCAATTTTACATTACAGTCAATCACTATTCTCTCCATGATGGTGGTGCTGATTGTGATGATTAGTCTGGTGCGCTCCACCATGGACTTGTTGGAACAGGATCAGGCCAAGGCCACCGTCTGTCAGCTGCTGGCCACAGAGTTGAAGCAGTCCTCTGAGGATTTGACCAATAGCTGCCGCATGTACATTGTCAGTGGTGGCCAGGTGGAGCATTGGAATGAGTACCACCACATCCTTGATTGGCGGTCTGGGGCTGTTCCTCGACCTACCAATCTGCCTAAGAACCTGCATCCCGGAGTAACCATCGACATGGTGTCCTTGCTGGAGGAGTCTGGCTTTACTGCAGAGGAGCTGTATGTGGTGGATCATGCCCTGTCAGAGTCAAACCGTCTTGCCGTGACAGAGGTGCAGGCCATGGAGAGTATGCGTCAGGGCAGGTTTGTGGACGGCCCTGAGAAGATGGGGGAGGGAGAGTCCATTCAGGATTTTGCCATGCGCATCGTTACCAGCGACAGCTACAATGCTATCTCCCATGAGATTCTCAGTCCATTGGATACTCTGGTGGCAGACATTACCGAGCGAATGAGTGATGAGACCATTGCCTTGAACAAGCGGATGACCGTGTACGAGGTTGTCATGGTAGTTGCGGCTGTTGCCGTTATGCTGAGCATGTCGGTATTCGTCGTATTCCTACGTCGTTCCCTGCTGGAGCCCATCCTTCAGACGTCAAAGGCCTTGAGCGTCGTTTCTGATAGTGATTTGACCCCCTCCTTGGCTGTAAAGACTCACAACGAGGTGGGGCAGATGTTCTTGGATTTCAACGTGACCATGGAGCATCTTCGTACCTTGATTCATACCATCCAGACCTCCTCCAGGCGACTTTCCGAGACTGGCTCTGATTTGGTGCATCATATGTCTGACACGGCAAGCTCTGTGCATCACATGAGCGAGACTATTGCCAACGTGAAGGGGGAGTCCCTGACTCAGGCAGCCAGCGTTGAGGAGACCTCGGCCACTGTCACCCAGATTATTGAGACTATCAAAAAATTGAACCAGAGTGTGCTTCGGCAGGCAGCCAGCGTCACCCAGTCGTCAGCGTCTGTTGAGGAGATGGTGGCGAATATCGCCGCAATATCCCAGACACTGGACCGCAGTGACGACAAGATTAAGGCCTTGGCCATGGCTACTACAAAGGGACGGGACACCGTTGCAAATGCCACCGAGGTTACGAGAAAAATCAGTGATGCTTCTGGCGGCTTGATGGAGGCATCTGGAATCATCCAGCACATCGCCAGCCAGACAAACCTTTTGGCCATGAACGCCGCCATTGAGGCCGCCCACGCTGGTGAGGCGGGACAGGGCTTTGCTGTCGTTGCTGACGAAATCCGCAAGCTGGCAGAGGAGTCCAGTATGCAGGGTAAGGCCATCACCACCACACTGAAAAGTTTGAGTGGTGACATTGCCACCCTTTCTCAGGCTACTCGAACGGTTGAGGAGCAGTTTAGTACAATCTACAATATGTCCGAGGATATTCTGCAGATGAGTAGCCAGATGAATCTGGCCATGCAGGAGCAGGATTCCGGTAGCCAGGAGGTGCTGGTGGCCATTCGGGACATCAATGCCGTGACCCAGGAGGTGCGGGCTGGCTCCGACGAGATGCTGCATGGCAGCGAGATTGTGGTGAACGAAATGCGCCGCCTTATTCAGCTGACCAATGATATTACTGCCAGCATGAATGATATGGCGACAGATGCTGCGCATATCAACGATACGGTGAAGAACGTCAATAAGCTGACGGTGGAGAATAAGGATAGCATCCATACCTTGGCTGACGAGATTTACGTGTTCAAGGTGGAATAATTGATTGGAAGGGCGGCCTAGTTTCAGGTCGCCTTTTTTGTACCTCCAGCTTTGGTCAGGGCGGTTCGCTCCCCCATCCTACAACCGCTCCCTCGACACATCCTTCCATTTCCTCTATACTTGGAGCCATGGCTACAACTGTTGACGACAAGAAGATTATCTATTCCATGAGCCGGGTCTCTCGGACCTACGGAACCAAGACGGTGCTGAAGGACATCAGCATTTCATATTACTACGGGGCGAAGATTGGCGTGATTGGTGCCAATGGCTCCGGTAAATCCAGCCTGTTCAAGATTTTGGCTGGGGTGGACACCGATTTCACTGGAGAGACGGCAGTGTCTCCCGGCTATTCCATCGGCTACCTGGAGCAGGAGCCGGAGCTGGAGGCGGGAAAGACCGTCAAGGAGATTGTCAGCGAGGGGGTGAAGGAAGTCACCGACCTGCTGGCTGAATTCGACCGCATCAATGAGGCTTTTGGCGACCCCGACGCCGACATAGAGAAGCTTTGCGACCAGCAGGCGGCGGTGCAGGAAAAGCTGGACGCTCTGGACGCATGGAATCTGGACTCCCGGCTGGAGCTGGCCATGGATGCCCTCCGCTGTCCGCCGCCGGACCAGTGCGTTGACGTGTTGTCTGGTGGTGAGCGTCGCCGTGTGGCCCTGTGCCGCCTGCTGCTGCAGAAGCCCGACATCCTGCTGTTGGACGAGCCCACCAACCACTTGGACGCTGAGACGGTGGCCTGGTTGGAGCGGCATCTCCAACAGTACGACGGAACCATTATCGCCATCACCCACGACCGCTACTTCTTGGACAACGTGGCCGGCTGGATTTTGGAGCTGGACCGGGGTGAGGGCATTCCCTTCAAGGGCAACTATTCCAGCTGGCTGGAGCAGAAGGAGCGCCGTCTGGCCCTGGAGGAGAAGGGTGAGAGCGAGCGACGCAAGGCCCTGGCTCGGGAGCTTGAGTGGATTCACATGAGCGCCAAGGGACGCCAGGCCAAGCACAAGGAGCACATCACCAAGTACGAGCAGCTGTTGGCTCAGGACGGCAAGGCTCAGATCAAGGACACCAAGATATCCATTCCTGCCGGCCCCCGCCTTGGTGGTGTGGTGATTGAGGCCAACGAGCTGAAGAAGGGCTTTGGCGACCGGCTTTTGTTCGACAACCTCACCTTCACCGTGCCCGCTGGTGCGGTGGTGGGAATCGTTGGGCCCAACGGTGCCGGTAAGACCACCCTGTTCAAGCTGATTGCCGATGCTGCTGGTCAGACGGTGGAGCGGCTGGATGGAACTCCTGGTGGCGAGAAGCCCGACGGCGGCTCCATCCGGGTGGGCGACACGGTGAAGCTGGTGTACGTGGACCAGATGCGCAGCCTGCTGGACCCGGACAAGACGGTGTGGGAGCAGCTTTCTGACGGGCTGGACATTATCAAGCTGGGAGCCGTGGACGAAAAGGGCCGCCCAGTGAACGGAGCCATCCGTGAGGTGAATTCCCGTGCCTACTGCTCCTGGTTCAACTTTGCCGGTGCCGACCAGCAGAAAAAGGTGGGCGTGCTTTCCGGCGGAGAGCGGAACAGGCTGAACCTGGCGATGATGCTGAAGCAGGGAGCAAACGTGCTGCTGTTGGACGAGCCCACCAACGACCTTGACGTGGCCACCATCCGTGCACTGGAGGACGCCATCGAGGACTTTGCCGGCTGCGCCCTCATCGTCAGCCACGACCGCTGGTTCTTGGACAGGGTCTGCACCCATATCCTGGCCTTTGAGAACAACAGCCAGGTGATGTGGTTCGAGGGCAACTGGAGCGACTACGCTGAGTGGCGGCGCAAGCAGCTGGGTGCCGACGCAGACCGCCCCCACAAGACCGTCTACCGCAAGATGGAACGGTAGGGTATTGATTTGAAGAAAGGCCCCTTGATTGTCGCCTGGAAAGCGTCGGTCAGGGGGCTTTATGTTTCCTGACGTTTAGAATCCTGTCGCTCTCAAAGAAGCGGTCTGGATACAACAGCTAGAATTTACCGGTGGCAATCATTTCCCAGTTCCTGCACCGTCTCCAGCGGGAGGTTGGTGCAACGTGCCACCATCTGAGCTTGCTCAGCGTAGGCAGGGACGGGAACACCGGGACAGCCGCCTTCTGAGAACTAGTTTCCTCTACTCAGCAGTAGAGCCAAATTAACGTACCAGTGGGAAGGGAAGCCAGGGGGTGTCTACCGACGGCGCCCTCTGAGCGAAGCGAAGTGTAAGCCGACGGTGGGCTCCTGGCTTCCCCTCCCCTTTTACATTAAGTTTTCACCGATGCTATACTGCATCCATGCGGGGCACGTCCGCCGTATAGTCCACGCCCTCCACGTCAAAGCCGTTGGTGGCCATAAAGTCGTGGCGGTAGCCCTCCATGTCGCCCAGCTGGGACAGGTTCTCTTGGGTCACCTGGGCCATGCGGCGGTCCACTTCGTCCTGCACCGCTGGATCTAGCTCCCAGTCATCGATGCGGATGAGGTGGGCCTCATCCACAGGAACGGTGCCGCCGGTGTAAAGCCGCTCGGCAAAGAGGCGCTCCATCTGTTCAATGCATCCCTCGTGGGTTCCCTTCTCCTTCATCACCTTGAACAGGATGGAAAGATACAGGGGGATGATGGGGATGACGGCGCTGGAGCGGGTCACCAGCCCCTTGTTCACGGAGACGAAGGCCTGGCCCTTCACCTTTTCTCCCAACAGGGCGTGGAGATCCAGAGCAGTCTTTTCCAGATGCTTCTTGGCACCGCCGATGGTTCCGTCACGGTAGATGGCGTGGGACAGGGCGGGGCCAATGTAGGAGTAGGCCACGGTCATGCAGCCCTCCGCCAGCAGTCCTTCCTTCAGCAGGGCTTCAATCCACAGCTGCCAGTCCTCTCCACCCATCACCTTCACCGTCTCGGCGGCCTCCGCCTCGTTGGCAGGCTCGGCGCTCATCTCGGAAAGCTCCCCGGTCATCATGTCCACGGTCATGCCGGTGTAGGGCTTGCCGAAGGGCTTCAGCACGGACTTGTACAGGACACCAGTCTCAGGGTCGGTGCGGACAGGGCTGGCAAGGCTGTACACCACCAGGTCGAAGGTGACGCCCATCTTCTTGGCCTCCTGAATGACGGCCTGGCGGCACTCGTTGCTGAAGGCATCCATGTTCAGGGTGACGGCGGGGAGTCCTGCCGCCTTGGCCGCCTGGTCAAAGGCCAGGTTGTTGTACCAGCCGGGAGTTCCCCCCTTCTTCTCGCTGCCCTCCTTCTCGAAGGACACGCCGATGGTGGCGGCTCCGTACTCAAAGGCGGCGGCAATGCGGCTGGCAAGACCGTAGCCGGTGGAGCAGCCCAGCACCAGCACGGCCTTGGGGCCGGTTCCACCCTCGGAAGCAGTCTTGATGCCACGCTTCTCCTTGCAGGCCTTGATGTAGTTGATCTGATGCTCAGTTTCCTTGCCGCATCCGATGGGATGGGCGTTGATGCAGATGTTGCTGCGAATCATTGGCTTGATTACCATTGTTTTCTCCTTTAGTTCTCGTAATTTTATGGAAGTAAAAAGGGGCTACTGAGAGGTAGCCCCTGATTGGTTTGCGGTTCTTAGTCCTTGAACTTCGTCATGATGACGCAGCCGTTGTGGCCGCCGAAGCCCAAGGAGTTGGAGGCGATGCAGTTGATTTCACCTGCCACGGGCTTGTTGGGCACGTAGTCCAGGTCACAGCCAGCCTCCAGATCGGGGTTCTCCAGATTGATGGTGGGTGGATAGAAGCCCTCGTTCATGGCCTTCACGCTGATGATGGCCTCGATGGCACCAGCGGCACCGACGCAGTGGCCGGTCATGCTCTTGGTGGAGGAAACCTTCATCTTGTAGGCGTGGTCTCCAAAGGCCAGCTTCACCATCTTTGTCTCGGAGGGATCGTTGATGGGGGTGGAGGTTCCGTGGGCGTTGTAGTAGTCCACCTCCTCCGGCTTGATGCCGGCATCCTCCAGGGCCAGTTTGATTGCCTTGGCACCGCCCGTTCCGTCAAGGCGGGGGCTGGTGATGTGGTAGGCATCGGAGGAGGCACCGAATCCGGCGAACTCAGCGTAAATCCTTGCGCCACGCTTCTTTGCGTGCTCCAGCTCCTCCAGCACCAGGATTCCTGCTCCCTCGCCCATGGTGAAGCCCTCACGCTTTGCGTCGAAGGGGCGGCTGGCCTTCTTGGGGTCGTCGTTGAAGGAGGTGGCCAATGTCTGGAGAACGGTGAAGCAACCGATGCCGAATCCCGTGATGGCAGCCTCGGTTCCACCTGCAAGGCACACGTCCAGACGGCCGGAGCGAACCAGGTCCAGGGCGGCACCCAGGGCGTCGGTACCGGAGGCACAGGCAGTTGCCAGGGTCCAGGAAAGTCCCTCGATGCCAAAGAGCATGCTGATGTTGGCCGCCCCCTCGTTGGTGATGAACATGGGCACCGACAGGGGTGGAATGCGGCTGTTTCCCGCCTCGAAGTACTTCTTGTAGCCGGCCTCCATGGTCTCGAAGCCGCCGATGCCGTTGCCCAGCATGATGCCGGACTTGTCTGCGGAGATGGTCTCCTTGGTGTAGCCTGCATCCTTGACGGCCTCGGTGGCGGCCGCCACAGCGAACTGGGTGAAGCGGCTCATCTTGCGGGCTTCCTTGCGGTCCACGCCCCAGTCGGTGAGATTGAAGTTCTTTACCTCGGCGGCAATCTTTACCGCGTAGTCGGTGGTGTCGAACAGGGTAATCTTGTCTATGCCGCACTCCCCGGCCATGATGGATTTCCAAGTGTCCTCAACTGAGTTTCCGATGGGGGTAACGGCTCCCATTCCGGTGATGACAACTCTTCTCTGTGACATTTTCGTCTCCTTGTCAATGTATTGGGAAGCAGGCTCCCCAGGTTTTATTCTTTCTTGTCCAGCAGGACACTATTTCCGTTTGTCCTGGCAGGACTTTTATTTTCTTTTGTCCTGGCAGGACTTTTATTTTCTTTTGTCCTGGTTGCGGATGGCCACGTGGCGTATCTTGCCGCTGATGGTCTTGGGCAGCTCCTTCACGAACTCAATGAGACGGGGAGCCTTGTAAGCAGCGGTTTCCTTCTTGGCGAATTCCTGCAGCTCCTGGGAAAGCTGGTGGCTTTCCTCATAGCCGGGAGCCACCACGATGGTGGCCTTCACCACCTGGTTGCGGGCGTCGTCGGCCACACCGGTGACGGCGCACTCCAGCACGGCGGGATGCTGCATCAGGGTGCTCTCCACCTCGAAGGGGCTGATTCGGTAACCGGCGCTCTTGATCATGTCGTCAATGCGACCCACAAACCAGAAGTAGCCGTCCTCGTCCCGGTAGGCCATGTCGCCGGTGTGGTACAGCCCTCCCATGAAGGCCTCCTGGGTTCGCTGCTCATCCTTGTAGTAGCCGGCAAACATGCCGAAGGGCCTCCCTTTGTCCAGCCGGATGACGATTTCCCCCACCTCCTCCGCCTTGCAGGAGGCGCCTTCGCTGTCCACGATGTCGATGGTGTAGCCGGGGGCGGGCTTTCCCATGGAGCCGGGTTTTGGCTCCATGCCGTCAAAGTTGCCGATGGTGAGGGTCAACTCCGTCTGGCCGTAGCCCTCCTTCATCTTGATGCCGGTCTTCTCCAGAAACCTGTTGTAAATCTCGCCGTTGAGGGCCTCCCCGGCGGTGGTGCAGTGGACCAGGCTGGAAAGGTCGTGTTTGGTGAAGTCCTGTCGCACAAGGTAGCGGTAGACGGTGGGGGGAGCGCAGAAGGTGGTGACCTTGTATTTCGCCATCTTCTCTAGCAGGCGGGCGGGTACGAAGGTCACCATGTCGTAGGCGAACACGGCGCTTCCTGCAAGCCACTGTCCGTAAATCTTGCCCCAGACGGCCTTGGCCCAGCCGGTCTCCGCCAGGGTCAGGTGGAGGCCGCCGTCCACCACCTTCTGCCAGTACCGGGCGGTGACGATGTGTCCCAGGGGGTAGGTGAAGTTGTGCTGCACCATCTTGGGATAGCCGGAGGTACCAGAGGTGAAGTACAGCAGCATGATGTCGTCGTTGGCGGTGGCCCCCTCACCCTGGGGGCGGGAAAAGTCGGGGGAAAGGGTGGGGTAGATTTCCTCGAAGGAAAGCCAGCCTTCACGGGTGCCTTCCACCGTCACCAAACGCTCCACCGTGGGGGAGCCGTCCCGTGCCAGGTCAATCTGGTTCTGGAGCTCCCGGTCGTCGAAGGAAACAATCATCTTGATGGCCGCCGCATTGGTGCGGTACTCGATGTCGCTTTTCAGCAGCAGGTTGGTGGCGGGAACGGCGATGGCCCCGATTTTGTGGAGGGCCAGCATGAAGTACCAGAACTCGTAGCGGCGGCGGAGGATCAGCATCACCGCATCCCCCTTCCTGATTCCTTGGCCGAGGAGGAAGTTGGCCGTCTTGTCGGAGGCAGTCTTCAAGTCCTGGAAGGAGAAGGTTTGCTCCTGCCCCTTGTCGTCGCACCACACCAGTGCGGTGCGATCCGGTTCGGTGCGGGCATATTCATCCACCACGTCGTAGGCAAAGTTGAAGTTTTCAGGAATGGCAATGGAAAAATTGTCTTTTAATTCTTGGTAGTTGTTGTAGTCGGAATTTCCTTTCACGTATTTTTGGAACATCATTCTCAAAAAGACCTCTCGTACACTAGAGCCGGGCTGATTGGAATTGTAGGATGACCCGGCTGAATTTAGACACTATCGGAATAAAAAAGTTGCATCAATTTCGCCAAAAATACAGATGCTGGAAAATATAGTAGGGTATTGTGACACTTTTGTCAATTGTGTCAAAATAGAAAGGGAGGCGATGGTATGGATAGAACGGGGA
>CAMGSV010000054.1 GCA_946061495.1 uncultured Spirochaetales bacterium
GTTTGGCCACCACATCGATTGCGACCATCGCATATTTCTTGTATAATTTATAATAAATATTGATAACGTTATTATCATAAATATTGACTAGTTTCCATTGGCAGGCACCTGCGGAATCTCCACGTCTGGCCATTCTGCCGATTGTGTTATATCCCGCAAAATCTGTCGATACTCCTTTATCTTCTGTCGATAATCTTCGTCAACGGGGAAGTCGCTTATCATGTATTTGTCGGTGGAGGTCAATAGTGAGTCTCGCTCCCTTCGTTTGTGTTTGGCGAAATCTTCCGTAGATATGCTTCCTTCCAGCCACATCTCTCTGACAGTCTTTTCCTCCAGCTTTCCGTCTACTATCTTCTTATGGATGGGCAGTGGCTTCACTCCCGCTACAATCAACTCATCTTCATCCATGGGAACAAGGTCTGTGCGGGTGTCGTTGAACTTCATTCCTTCTGGCATTTCTTTTTTACCGCTTTCTATAAGGGTAATGTCGTCAATTCGGTTCCATCTCTCGTCGTACCAGTCTACCGGCTCCCCCACGGCTCCCCAGAACTCGCCCTCTATGGGAATGCACCCCTCCTCCGGCTCGTCTCCAGCGTAGTGTCCTGTGATTATTCCGTTTTCAATCTTCAAGTATTCCATATATACCTCCTAGCCTGTCCTCTTCCAAATTCTGATTGTCTCGTTGCTGGGGCGCACCTCCTTGGCTGCTCCGTATATAGTATCGAATTTAGACGCGTCAAAATTTACATCCATGTCTTCATATAGGTATCGCCCGCCGTTGTTGGAAGATATGTAGCGTCTGGTTCCATCCCCATAAAAAGCTCCTGAGCGAGTGTATTCTCCTTCGGGCGGGTTCGTCGCCCACTGGAAATAGCCCTTTATATTCGGCAAACCGCCATCCTGCTGGCTTCCGAATGTGACAGCGGATCCTCCCTCGGCTCGGAAGAAGCGTCCTGCATAAGTAGAAGATACGTTGCTCCATGTAGTACCAGGGTATAAATCAGCAGGGGCAGATTGTCCTCGAAATTGTATGTATACGTGACCAATGGAGGGGGCATTTTCTGATACAGGTTCCGACCACCGATTATCATCTATATAGACTCTACTATATAGAATAGTATTGCTGTAATTCCAATAAATAAGTTTTCCGCCAGCAGAACCAATGCCCTTTATGTATATACCTCCATAACCAGCTGTGAAGTGGTTTTGATAGTCCTCCCAATTCACTCCAAATGTATGTGTGTAAGAAGTCTCTATATTAAGGGATTCGAATTGTGCAGGTGTATAGTGTAAAACAGGTATTGTTCCATTGTCACCTTTATCGCCCTTTTCTCCTTTTTCTCCTCGGTCTCCTTTGGCTCCCTTGAGGTTTTTGAAGGCAAAGGCAAATGTCCTGTCTGACTTTGTTCCGCCCAAGGTTACCGTTACACTGGGGGTGCCTGTGTTGTTGTCCACTGTGGCGGTCGCCCCGGATATGACTGCGGCTACACCTGTATCGCCCTTGTCGCCCTTGACACCTTTCTCCCCCTGCGTCCCGATGATTACAGGGTTAGTCTCTACCACAGTTCCATCGGTGTAGGTGAATCTCAGGTAGTTCCACAGGTACTTTTTCTCATCAGTGGTAGACTGTACAGTAGTTGTCCACCCTGTTGTAGCAGAGGTAACCCCTGTATCTTTCTCAGAAGCCAAGTAATAAGGAATAGTGGACTGAATGCTGACTCCTTTCTCTCCTCGTGGCCCTGTAGCACCGTCTTTTCCTGGGTCTCCTTTTTCTCCTTTGGCAATCACATTTCCATCTGCGTCAAACTCAATGTAAGCTCCTGTGTCCATGTAATAGCGATAACGACCTGAGGTGTTGTCAAAGTAGATTGACTTGAAGCCTACACCAGTCTCATACAGTTCACGACCAGTAGCAGTAATTGAAAGCTCGTGTGCATAGAAGATGTATTCCTGTGTACTGTCATACAAATTCTGTGTATAACTTGCAATTATATGCACCGAAAATCCATTGTCTGATGATATTGATGCCGCAGAAGGAGTTATCAAACCTTGAGTACCACCAATTATAGGAGGAATTACAATGCTATCTGCATTACCCATGTATGATACATGGAAAGTTTTTTCTGGAATTCTATCTGTAGGACAATGGACAATCAGTCCATTGTCCAATGAATTTGTACCGACAGAGCTGCTTCCTATGACAAAGGTATTTTTTTTGCCGTAGTTAATAAGAGTGCCAAAATTATCACCATTGGCAAATACATCTGGAGCATCCCATACTTCGTAAGGTGTGTATTCTCCAGTGTTTAGGTCAGTAATCCATTTTGCTGAATTACTATCTATGTGACACACTAAGGTTTTCTGTCTATCAAGAATCAAATTACCCTGTGAACTTCCAAAGGGAACACCAGAGACACACAGCCAGATGTCGTCCCCATCCACCTTAATGGAGCTTCCACTAATACCAGATACATTCGTGTTGTTAATAATGCTTAGACCCGCATAGTCCACATCAAGTGTAGCTAAACTTATCCGTGCAACTACAGTGGCATTAACTCCATATCCAAGAAGATATAGGTAGTCGTCAGATACACAATAAGACATTGGTTTTGGAAAATTTTCATTTATCTGAGGTAATCCAAGTGGAATTAATGTTCCGTCCACAATCTTGACCAACCCAGAATCATTTTCAAATATAAGATTGCCATTGTCTTGGATACCATACGGAGGAATATTTTTGCCTTCAAGTATAAATTCAATGTTATCGTATTCGTCAATATCTACAACATTGCTTTCCAAGTCAATGGTAATGTAGTTGAGCATAGGCTGATTTTTATCCAAAACTGTTTCCAATGATATCGTCTGCCCATCGTCAACAATCCTGTATATTGTAATTCTTACTCCTGTTTTAGTTATTTGAGTGATATCGGTTATCAATCTATCTCCACTGATGGGAAGAAAATTAGGCAGAATAGATGAATCCACTCTTAAAGTACGAGACAAGTCATTTTTTGCGACAATACAATAGACAGTGTCGTCAATAACATTGCCAAGAGCAATATAGTTTTCCATAGGGACAATATAATATTTCCCTTCGGTATAAAGTTGTTCTGACTTGTCAAACGTTCCGTCAAGCACATTCCATCGAACCACACATCTATCATGCAAGTACCAAACATATTGTCCAAAAGCCTCTGCCTCAATGCTTGGGCTTCCCTCTGGTGTAAATGGATTTCTTTGACCCATCTCATACCGCCAGTAGCCACCGTCAGAATCTTTTGTGTAGAGTATGTCTCCGTTGACGATATATACAGGTGTCTCACCATTGGCAAGTTCTACATTAAGTTTTGTTGCAGTCTCTGCATTCCATATCTGCCTTTGGTAGCTTGAAGAATATGGCTCAAGGTAAATGTAATGATTTCCTACATAGTTCACATTTCCAACAAATCCATTGTATAAGATGTGTCCAGATTTTCCTGTATAAGGGTTGTACAGTCTCAGTCCATTAGCATCTTTCAAGTAGGTATTACCATCACCGATTGAATCAAAACTATCCAACGTTCCTTCGCCTGTAAAAAAACCCATTGTAAAATGAGATATAACCTTCCATTGCCCATTATCATCAATTTGTGCGAACAGAGCTTTGTCTGATTGCAATGCATCATACTGTGGCATCAATCCTAGAGTATCGCCAGTTACGAGCACTTTTGCCTCTAAATCATAAGGTTGTAGGATTAGTGATACAAAATGACCAAATAGCTTGCTACCATTAAAATACCATCTTGAATTACCGTTATTCATATTTAATGTCGAAGGCCAATCTTCAAGCCTTTCTATGGTGTCACGCTTTCTTCTAAACCATCCGTTTTCGGTAAATCCGTTTTCGGCTATAAAATAACTTTTGTAATATAGCCATCCGTCATACTCAAATACGTATTGTGGGTTGCTATACCATGATGAGATATACATTATATCCTTATGTAATACTTCTTGTGTTACACGAGGAGCAGTATACTCTCCAACCTCAACAGCAATATAAGATGATTCAGGTGTTATTTGAAAAATAACATTCTCATCAAGGTCATAGAATGTGAACGTCTTTCCATGAATTTCCGTGTCGCCTGCAAAGACAACGTACTCTCCCGCAGCAAGTTTGATTGAATATTTACCTCTGATTGGGTTGCCCTGCTCATCCCTCTTGACAGATACGATGATGTACTCCTCCTCATCACCGACCCGCCACTCACCACGATACCGTTCTATTGCTCCTGTATCTGGATTCACGACATCATTGATAGCCCAGTAGTTCAGTTCGCTTCCTGCAATCATGCCGTCTGTAATCAATCCAAGGTTAGCAGAAATGACCGCAAGAGTGGTAGCGTAAATCTGGTCTGCTCCCAACGCTCCATCTACACGAACTTTTTCCCCTGTATCAGTCAATTGCCACGCTTTCACAACATCGCTTGCTGTTACAGGCTTGGCAATAACATAAACAGGCTCTGTCCATGGGCTAGAAGTTTTTACTGTTCGTGTTGCAATTCTGTAGGCATACATGGTTTCTGGCTCTGGAGCCACAGATTGACCATACAAGGGAACCATCAATGAGACTTGCTCTCTATCTACCGTAAGAGTTCCCTCTCCGTCTTGGTAATTTTCTTCGGACACATAAGGATTTTGACCTAAAGCAGGCTTCATCCATACAAGTTCACTTTCATCTCCAATTGGAGTGTACTGTCCATCTACAACCTTGTAAGCCTTGGCAACTTGCACTTGTCCACCTAGGTAGCCGTACACCCTTGTATCTCTTTCCCAACTCACATTGATAAGTCTTCCATTGGCAGACACTTGAGCTTCTGGCACATCTTGAGGTGTGTATCCCAAGTAAGATGATGTGTCTACTGTTACAGGAACCTCGATTGAGTGGGCTTCTGTAGTAACCTTGAGTTTTACATCCCATGCGTCTATATCTTGTGCTTCTGGATACCCTTCTTCCTCTGGACTAAATGAGTAGGAATATACTATTCCTGTAAGTCCTTCAACTTCATTTCCATTGACAATGATAGAGTATGTCGGATTTCCATAATAGAAATCATCACTTACCTTTGATGGTTTTGCTGTCCATGCAAGGTCAATGGCTCCCTCACGAGCAGAAGCTGTTGGAACAGGAGGAGATATAACCCATGTCCTGTAGTTAGCGGTATCTGCAAGAACCTTATCAGACATGGTGGAATGAGCTTCATTGTACACCTCAATAGAATACTCATGGGTAAACCAATCTTTTTCTGGATAGCCGTCAACCTGCCTGTTATATCCTAGATTCAATGGGCTTTGAAGCACATTTGATTTTGTTACCACTCCATCCTTGTATGCGTTGTATCTAAAAACACCGTAGCAATCATCTTGATTGTCCTGCCATACAAGCTGAATATATTCAGCCTCTGCTGTTGCAGTCAGAACAGGCTTAGAGGGAATCCATGTTTTGTATGTGCTGACATCTATAACGAAGGGAACTGTAATTGAGTTGGCTTCGTTGGCAATGCGTAGCTGGCAATTCCATCCAAGCAGGTCATCCTTCTCTGGGTATCCGTCTCTCAGTCTATTGTAGGTGTAGGGATGGAAATTAGCAGTAGTACGCTCATCTTCGTATCCATTAACAATCACATCATAATGGAATGAGCCGTATACATCCTCTTCTTGGTCTGCCCACTCAACATCAATTCTCGTTTCTTCTGCGACAGCCCTTATATCCACGGCACGAGGAATCCATGTACCATAGTTGTCCAAGTCAATGTCTAGTTCCTCTAGGGTGTACTCAGCCTGATGTGCTTCATTGCGAGCAACAATCTTCAATCCCCAAGATAAAAGGTCTGACTTTTCTGGATACCCATCAAGGATTCTATCAAATCTATATTGATAATCTGATTTTGTGGCAGTGGCTAGAAGTCTGTTTCCTGCCATAAGGTCATATACAATGGAGCCATACACATCTTGGTTCACTTCCTGCCATGTCCAGTCTATAGTGTCCCGCTCTACTGTTACCATTGCATGAGGAGCCATCACCTCCCATGTAAGGTATCCAGCAGTATCAATATTGACAAACTCTGACCATTGAGATTCCTTGCCATACATGTTTACAGCCTTGACCCTTGCTTTCCATCGTGCAAGTTCCTCTGCCTCTGGGTATCCATCAGTGGATCTATTGTATGTATATTCAGTATACAGGTTGGATGCAGAGATGGTGCTGACCTTATCATCTTTTACAAGCTCGATTATGTACCGCACTGTCAGATTATTCAGCCCTTGGGTAGGTGTTTGTATCTGTATGCCCAGTACATCCTTGCCAGCCCTCGCTGTAAACATTGGCATGTCTGGAGCCCCAATCCCTGTACCGTTCATAAGTTCTTCTAGCGCCAGTCCGCTGGAAGGATATGGCTCACTCCACTGTCCATCTAAAATTGTCTTTGCAGTCTTGCTGGAAACCCACATGGACTGAGCTGTTGCCAGTCTGTGCCAGCCACCAGTACTGCCATCTCCAGTAGGCTTTGATGGCAGGTTGAGCTGGTCATGGTAAGTGAACCAGGTCTGCCAGTTAGACAGGGTTATATCTCCACCGTCCAGCACGGCAGGAATGTTGGTAATTTTGGGGTCATAGTCAGGTAAGATAAATCCAGGATCATCCACACCGAAAATCTCTGGAGCATACTCAGTACAGGTAATGTCGGCACTCAGATTTTCTCCACAGGTGATGTCGGTTATCAGGTACTCCTTGCTGTCGTTGTTCAGCAGTCCGAAGGTGAACAGATCCCCCTCGGCAACTTCTCCATTTTTTATGGCCGTAACAAAGACAGCTTCCTTGAATTCTCCGCTCTCTGTTACCAGCTGGTGCAGGGCTATGGAGCCGTCCTGTTGTCTAATTCTCAATCCGTAGCTCTTGCCGCTTTCCATGGTCAAAACTTCGTCTGTATGTACGCCGATAATTTGTCCTGCAGTATTGGTAACAAGCCCCGCAATTCGTCCCTGGCTAATGCCAATGAGGGCAATATCCCCCGCATAGCGGATTCTATCCCCCTTGTTGCACAAAAGGTACTCGAAGTCGCAGGAGAATTTCGCCACGATGGGGCGGTTCTTGGACACGGCGTACTTGTACATGCCCAGCTTCCGTGCCTGCACGCTGGAGGTAACGCCCCACAGCGGCACGTCCTGGGTGGTCTCCGGCTCGGCCTCCTTGTTGCCGCTGGCGGTGTTGTAGATTGTCAGCTCGTTCTTGGCGAAGCCCGCCTCCTCGTCGGTGTACTGCAAAGACATTGCATCAGGCAAGTCTCCCATGATAATACTTTCAGTGTAGCCGTGGGAGTTGCGGGGCGTGAACAGCTGGACGGGGGCGGGCTTCTCGATGTCCTGGATGACGGTGATTTTGCCGTTCATCCTGATGATTTCTGCTCGGCAGGTGCTGGCAATCCGTGTCAAAAGCGTGGAGATGGGCATGGACTCTGCAATATACTCGTTGCACTCATACCCTTTGTTCTGGCACCATTGATATAGTTTTTGGAATGAAGGCCAGTCAATCTCAGAATCCTGGAGTTTTTGCTGGGAAAAACCGCCTGTCATGGCATAGATGGCGGCGCTGGCGGGGTTGCTGGACTTGGCGTAGGGCCAGTTGGCAAGTCCCGTCCCCGTACCAGAGAAGGCCGGAAGCTTTGCCTGGCTCTCCACGTTCAGCCGCTTGATGACGTTGTTCAGCTTTTCCGACACCTTGATTTTTACTCCCATCAAGGTTAAAAGTTTACATCGCTCAGGTGAGATAGGGGCTTCTTTTTTTAATGCTCGGATGGAGCCAACGTACACAGCATCCACCACCTTGTTGTCCTCGCTGTCTTTGGTCACGCGCGCCACCTTCACCGTGTAGGAGGCGGCGGGCAGGTCTGTCTTGTGGATCATGTACCGCTTGGTCTTGAGCTCGCTGCCGGAGATGGTGTTGCTGCCGTGGCTGAAGGTGCCGAGGCTCTGGTAGGACTCGTCCCCCTGGTCGGAGCGCTTGTACAAAGCCTGAAGCTGGACACTGGTGGACTCCACCTTCCCCTCGTCGTTGTATTTTCCAAGCCCATTGTAGAAGAAGATGTCCAGGTGAATCTCCGACGTCTTGTCCGGGGTGGTCCTGATGACGGAGCCGTCGTGCCCCTCCTCGGTTCTGTTCTTGAGGATTGTGTTCAGCTGGATTTCATGGACGCATTTTGTCATCATGGGGGGAGTGGTTCCGCCCTGGCGGATCGTCACGTCTATCAGCTCGTCGGTTCCTGCCAGCACCCTGTTGATGTCGCCGGTGGCAGAATAGTCGGCCAGCAGCGTCTCCTCGAGCTTGAGGGTGGAGACGTCCACCTCCTGCTCGGCCTGGCCCAGGCAGAAAAGCTGATACAGGTATTGGTCGCCGTATCGGTCAACCCAGGTGTAACTGTTTGATGCAAGATCGGGATACACTCGTCTTCTTCCCAGCAGGGTGGGGATGGTTCCCAGGGGGCGGCTCTGGTTCTCGCTGCCGCGGATGGAGGGGTCCTGCTCCGGCCGCTCCCGTTCTTGGTTGATGATGTCGGGGGTGTCCAGGTTGTAGAGTATGTGGCCACTGGTGGCCAGGCCGATTCCTACGCCGATGAGGGCCATGCCAGCAACAGCACCAGCACCTGTCCACGAGGTTGCAATGGCAATTATCGCTCCAAGAAATACCATCGTCCAGCCGCCAGCCTTCATGGCGGCGCCCTGGGATCGGTTGTCCCCCTCCGGCACCAGCTTGATGTACACCGTGTCGCCGTCATTGGCCACGGCGGAGAAATCTTTCACCGGAAGGTCGTTCACCATCACCCGCCAGCCGGTGTCCACAATCCTTGCGCTGTCAATTTTTTCGATAATTTGGGCTATGCTTTGGCTTTCACACTCCCATTCCTGCCTGTCTTGGCTGAACAGATTCAGCTGTGCAATAATCTTTACTGACACGATACCACCCCACAATCTTTCCCGGAAGGCGGCGGCTGTCAATTTTTTCTGCCACAACACCTACTCCGGCTCGTGAGTGTATTATACTTTCACCACCGCAAAACAAACCAAGGTGACAGGGCAGCTGATGCATCTCCAGCAGGGCTAGAGCCCTCTCCTGTGGCCCTGCAATCTTCTCGGCCAGAATGGGAAGCTGCTGGAAAAACAAAGGGCTCGTGTCATAAAGATTCAAGGCATTATCATATTTACCATCCAACAACGGCAGCTTGCATCCGTATTGTTCCATCAATACCAGCCGAATCAAGCCATAACAATCTAGTCCCCTTCTATCTCTGCCTCCTGATTGGAAGGGGATTCCAATGTACTCTTGAACCCATGTATACATAATCTCTCCTAGAAAAATAACCCAGGAAAATGATCGGGACTATATGTCATGGCAGTAAATTTTCTGTCTGCCATGTAGCCATCGTATAGCTCTGCCGAAACTGACTGGACGTTGGCAGAAACATTGCGAAGAATAAAACTCAAAGGCCCTTGCTCATACACATCGGGGCTAGTGGAAAGAATTACAGCGACCTTGGCTGTTATCTCCTTTGCTCCCTTCAGGCTTTCCTTGATGGTTCCGTAGATTCTGGTGTCGGTGTTGTCTATCTGGAGCTTGCAGGTCTTGCTGCCGCCCTCGGCCTGGTCCGGCAGCAGGCAGGTGAAGGAGCAGGCGGTGTAGGTCTGGCCATTGCTGTTTATGTCGGTGAGGTTATCTACCAGGTGCAGCACAGGATTGTTGTCCACGCTGATTGTCAGCAGGGTAAGAAGACAGGCGGCTGTCTCTGGGGCAGTTGCAGCCCTGATGAGTTCTTGACTAGGCATTAAGCTTCTCCAGTTGCATTGTTATTGTCCAAAGGCCATCGGCACTATCCTCGCTGTAATCCTCTGTAAAGCGGAATTCAGCTGGTTGTAGTGTCTGGGGGTCAGTCATCACAAAACGCAAAGCTCCGTTACCCAGGATTTCCTCGTACCAAGTCTCAAGGATTTGTCTTTGTGCTTCTGTCACCACCACAGAGCCTGAAAAATCCTTTTGGCTTACCGTGTACCTTCTCCTGGTCTTCTGCGGTCCTGCATCCATGTCGGTGCGAACCACTGCCGTCCGCCGCTTTCCCGATAAACCTTCCAGTCTCATTATCTGTGGTAATTCCTTTGGCCACTGTATCTTCGTCATCTTACACTCCCTTTGCTTTTAATCCGTAGCGACTTCCCAAGGACTTGTCTGCCTTGCCACTGGATATATGCTTGTTAATCATACTTCCAACGGTAATCTCAAGCTGCCGCTCTCCGCCTTCTCCCTCTTTTTCTGTGGCTGTCACGTTTTCTGAGCTGTAGTTGTTTATGACCACCTTCATCATCATGGCAACGTCTCCACCACCAAAGCCCTCGGCACTTACTCCCAGAGAACCATCTGCAGCTCGTTTTAGTGGCATAATAGCTTCAGGTCCCGCCTCTCCCATAAGCCCAAGTCCAAAGCCGCCACCTTTGGCGAAGCGGAAGTGGGTGGGCTCTGTCACGATGGAGTTGGTAAAGGCTCCTCCCTTGGCAAACGCCCGGTAGGTTTCCCCGCCGCCATAGACACCACCAAGGGCATTCTCCTCAGCCTCTTCTTTTTCCTTGGCAATCTTTCCCTTGGTGTATCCTGATATAATAGCAGTGCTACCTGCAGCCGCAATGAATCCCAGTCCCAAAGGCCACTGTCCCTGAGCTATTAGCTGGAGTCCTGCCTGCAAGAACATGTTTGGCAGGTTCTCCAGAAGCTGCATGGCCATCTGAGTCATGGCATCGTTCCAGGCTTCAGCTGCATCCTCTCCCTTGCCTAAAGCCTCTCCCACCGCATCAAGGCCGCCCATCAGACCATCAAGGCTTATACCTGCTATCTGTACTGTTAGATTTCCCAGCATGTCGGCCATCTGCTGGCTCATGCCCTCAAGTTGCATAGCTGCATCGGATATGAGGGCTTCCAACGCCTCCTGCCAGCTGGAGAAGGGGTCATCCTCACCCTTGTTGTTCAGCTGGTCGAAAAGCTTCTTGTACTCCTCTACCTGGGCCTCCGTCGCACCAAGCCCCTCCAGCCTCGCCACTGCCAGCTGCTTCTCCACCTCCAGAAGCTCGGTCTCGCTCATGCCCAGCCTGTCCACCGCCTCCCGCATCTGGTCCAGCTCGTCGGTAACAAGGGCTTCGTTCTTGGCTCGCTTCAACTCCTTGTATTTTTCTATCAGCTCGTTGACGGACTTGTCGTCAATCTCGAAGATGTCCCCGTTGGCGACCTTGTCCGCCGTGATGGCCAGAAGTTTCTCCAGGTCGCCCTCAATCTGTTTCATCTGGCTGTCCAGTATCGCCTCCATGTCCAGGGATTTCCCCAGGGCTTCTGCTATGGCCGTGGAGTTGGCAAGCTCCCGCTCCATGCCCTCCACGTACATCCGCCCCGCCTGGACCCCGGTCTCGAAGCTGCCGTCGCCCACCTTGGTGATTTCCGTCCACCACTGCTGCCACGTCTTGAGCAAGTCCTTACCGGTCTCGTTTAAGTCGTCTTCGGTTTTTTTGTTACCCTTTTTGTTCGTTGATATGGTTACAGGCGGGAGTTCGATGATGTTGTAGCCTGAAAGTTTATGATTGATGGAGGCAAGGGCGGCCTCCACCTGGGCCCTGCCGGCCTCAAGCTTTTTGGTGAGGTTTTTTACCGCATCCTCGGCTCCCTGGAACTGCGTGTCGATTACGCCCCCCTCGTTCCAGTTCATCATGCGCATGGGGTCGGAGTAGTACTCGTCCCGCTTCTTCTTTACCTTGTCATAGGTCTCGGCGGCATCCTCCAGCTTGTCTTCCAGCTTCTGGAGCTTGGCTATCTGTGCGGTGGCGGAGTCCAGTACCTTCTGCTTGTTCAGCTCGGCCACAGCTTTGGCAGCCTCGTCAGCGGTGGTGGTGTAGGCCGAGACTTCCCCTCGTAAGTCAGGATACAGTTCAATCAGCTTTTTGGTAGTTGTCTCGTCCAGCTGCTTTGCGGTGTTGCCATTGGCATAACTAGAAAGCAGACTGTCGCTGGCAGACTTGGTTTTGACAAGCTCTGCATTGTAGTCTTCATAAGCGTGGGCCGCTTTACTGGCAGCTCCTGCAATTAAGGCTACAGCGGCTCCTGCTGCAGTAATACCTAAAATCACAGGATTTGCTGCCAGTGTAGCCATAGCAGTTGAAAGCCCTTTTACAATAGGAATGGCCGCCGCTATAGCTGCCGCCACTCCTCCAGTGGTAACAATGAATCGCTTGCTCCCGTCATCTAACCCTTGTAATTCCTCCAGAATACCTGATATGGCATCCATGGCATCATTAGCTATAGGCAAAAGAATGTCTCCAAAGCTTGCCAAGGTTAGCTGAGCATTATCTACCATGGAAT
>CAMGSV010000055.1 GCA_946061495.1 uncultured Spirochaetales bacterium
CCGGCTGGCAGCCTTGTCTGTTGTTGTCTTGTTGCCATTCGTAGTTTCCGTATGGTAGGTGGTTGAATAGAACTGCAAGCTGGGGGTAACACCGCAGAACAAGACCATGGGCAGCTTTCCCAAGGGAGCGTAAATTCCTGCCGCCGCCGCAATGGTGGCTCCAAAGGTTGCAGACTTATGGTCACCTGCCAAAATGTCAAAGTACACCATGGGCTTCATCTTGAGCTCAATGCCTCCTACGGAATGGCTCAGCAGGTTGGACATACCAATTTGGGTGGCAAATTTCAGTTTGCTATAACCGGTGGCTGTATCATTTTGCACCGTATAGGCTGGTTTTTCCAGCTCATCTATCTTCGCTATTTTGGAAAGCTCCATGTTTCCGATTGCAATCCAGAAGGCCGTCTCTGAGCCAAGGGGGGCGGGGAGCAGGTCCTGGATGGTGAGCTTGTCATAGAGCGTAAAGGCAACTGCGGTATCCTTGTCCTTTGAACCATTGCCTTGCTTGCCATCCGGTCCGTTTTGGGTGTTGCCAGCAATGGTGGTGGTCTGCTTGATGTCAACGATTGGACTGAAATAATTGTAGATTGATGGCGTAAACTCCAAGCCAACAGGAATGCCCATGGTAAAGTTTGCTGTATTCGTTGCAGTATTGACGGTGACTGTTTCTGTGCCGTTCTCAATTCTTGTGGATTCTATAGGTTGTGTGGTGTTTCCCTCAAAGCGAAATAACAGTCCGGCAGACAGGTTCATGGTGTCGGGAAGTCCCAGGGTAAACCGGGCACCTCCGTTATACTCCGCAAAGGCAGGGTTTTTGTATTGAACTTCTACATTATTATCTGTGAAATTTTCTTTTACCTTATGGTCTTCGGAGGTCAGGTTCAAGTAAGCGGCGGTGCTCCACCGGATTGTGCCGGGATGGTAGTATCCCAAGAGTGCTCCGCTGTTGGAATTCCCTTCCAAGCCCATTGCATTGAACCCGCCGCCAACAATAACCTGCTTTGAGTCCACCGTGTTGAACATACTATTTGGCTTAATCACAAAGTCGTTTACATTGCGGAACAGGCCGTTGGTGGCTTCATTCAAAAGGGAAGCCTGTCCCATTGCCACAGAAGATGTCATGATGAGCGCTACTGCCCCTATAAAAAATCGTTTCATTCAAAACTCCTTAGTTTTCCTATTTTTAAACACTACAGTGATACGGCCATCAAAGCGGAAAGTCCAATTGACTTGCCACTGTCGTTTACATTCAAGGTGATGTCAAAGGCCATGTTCTGCGGCATCAAGACACTGATTCCCACTTTTCCTGACCAGAATGCGCTTGTTGTCAAGGCACGGCTGGCAGATTTTGTTGTGACAGTGGATGACTCGTCATATTTTACTGTGTTGTAGAACTGCAGGCCGGGAGTTACACCAAAGAACAGGGCCAGCGGCAGGTCGCTCAAAGGTGCGTAGGCTCCGGCTGCTATGGCTACAGTGGCTCCAAAGGTAAAGGACTTGTGCACGCCAAAGAGGAAGTCAAAGTATGTCATGGGCTTTACCCGCAGCTGGATGGTTCCGGCCGAAAAATCCAGGAGATTTGACATACCAAGCTGAGTGGCCACCTTCACCTCGTATCCGATGGAGTCGAAATTCACTGATTTATAGGCAGGTTTTTCAATTTCTGCTATCCCAACAAGGGTTCCCAAGCCATCACCTTTTCCCACTCCAAGGCCCAGCCAAAAACTGGTGTCAGCTCCAAAGGGTGCAGGAAAGAGGTTTTGCATGGTAAACTTGTCGTACAGGGCAAATTCAACAAAGTTTGTGTTTTTTTCCGAACCAGCATCAGCATTGGTTGCGGTGTCGCCGCCAACAATCCGCTTGTCCTGTGAGATGAAAAGGTATGGCTCAAAGAAATTGTGCATTGTTGGGGTGAACTGGATGCTTACAGGAATACCAAGGGTGACATCCAATTCTTTTTCTTGCTCTGCAATTTTGGTTGTTGTCGTGTTTCCTACAGTTGTTGTTGTTTCTGCCTCGTTTTTGCTTTTTCCCTCAAAATGGGCCACAATACCGGCAGAGAGATTCATGATGTCAGGAAAACCAATGTTGAAGCGGAGTCCACCTTGGTAGGTGTCAAAGGCGGGATTCTTGTACTCGGTAGAATTTGTTGTGGTACCATTAGTCTCTGTCACTGATTCTACATTATGCTTTTCAGACTTCATATCCAAGGCGGCGGCCACGCTCCAAGGCAGCTTGCCGGGATGGTAGTAGCCGATAAGGCCGCCACCATTGGTGTTGCTCTTGAAGGTCAAGTCATTGAAGCCGCCACCCACAATCACCTGCTTTGTCTCCACGGTGTTGAACATCACGTTGGGCTTGATGACAAAGTCATTCACATTGCGGAACAGGCCGTTGGTAGACTCGTTCAACAGGGATACCTGGCTGACGGCTGTGGTGCAAGCCAGCAGGAGCATGGCTGCTCCACCAATCAATCTTTTCATGCAAGACTCCTCTTGGGTTGGTAAAAATGACAGAACGGCATTTTTCTGTCATGGTTAGTAATTTGTTGTTTTTATCAGATAGGAGCGGTTGTAGTCAATAGATTGTAGGAATATTTTGAAGAAGATTTTTGTGGAGGGAAGCGGAGGGAGGGGCGGGTGTCTCAACGGGGGCGGGTGCAGTTGGCGGGGGCGTTTTTTTTCGCTATATTTGTGTGATACAAGCATTTTATAAGGAGCTTTCTAGTATGGAACGATATAGTGCAATCTGCGAGGAGGGCATTGACCTGCTGATGGACATTTTCTACGCACGGATTCGGCAGGATACCAACGGCGTGGGAGACATCTTCAACAATGCGGTGGGAACAAGTGACGAGAAGTGGGAGGTCCACAAGAAGAAGATTGGGAACTTCTGGCGGGGAATGCTGCTGGGAACGGGAGACTTTCAGGGCAATCCCATGAAGGCCCACATGGATCTGCCGCGGTTTCCCCGGGAATACTTCGACATCTGGCTGGGTCTCTTTGAGGAGAGCCTGAACCAGGTGTTTGACCCGGAGCCTGCTGGGGCGGTGCTGCAGCGGGCACGGGCCATTGCACTGGGCTTCCAGTCAATGTTGTACGGCTAGCTTTGTGGGGGAGCCTTTTTTTCGGTATACTGGCAGCTCATGAACATTGTATTGTTTCATCCACATGAAATTGACTCGCCCCTGCCCTTTGCCGACCCCAGGGTGCAGCACCTGCAGAAGGTGCTCCGCAAGGGGTCGGGAGACAGCTTTGTGGCGGGGATGGTGAACGGGCCTGCCGGCGAGGCACGAATTCTGTCCCTTTCGGCGGAGGAGGGGCTGCGGATTCAGTTTTCCGCCACCAGCGACGGAATGCCCCTGCATCCGGTGGTGCTGGTCATCGGCTTCCCCCGGCCCATCCAGCTGAAGCGGCTGCTGCGTGATGTGGCCAGCCTGGGGGTGCAGGCGGTGCATCTGTGCGGCACGGAGCTGGGAGAGAAATCCTACCTCAAATCCACCCTGTCCCAGGAGTCGGAGCTGGCGGCCATGCTGCAGGATGGCTCCATCCAGGCCAGAAGCACCCACGTGCCGGCGGTCTTTGTCCACCGTGATGTGGCCGCCTGCCTGGATGCCCTTGGGAGAGACGGCGCCATGGGGGCGGATGACACCAGTGTTACGGTTGCGGGCAACAGCAGTATTACCGTTGCCCTGGACAATGTGGCTCCCACTTGCTCCCTCAACTCCTTTCTGTCGGGCTGTGGCGGCGGATTGGAGCTTCGTGGCCGTGGTGTGGTGGCGGCCATCGGCAGCGAGCGGGGGTGGACGGCGGCTGAGCGGCAGCTGTTCTGTGAGGCTGGCTTTACCCTCTGCAGCATGGGACAGCGGGTGCTGCGGACTGAGACTGCCGCCACCACCGCCACCGCAATCATTCTTTCACACATGGAGATACTATGAACCAGAATCAGATAAAGGCCATGCTTTTGGACATTGAGGAAAGCCAGCTGGAGTTTTCCGTCATCCTCACCGGCAAGGAGAGCAAGCGGGTGAACGGTCTGTACAAGCCGGACACCTGCGAGATTCTCCTGCACAACAAGAATTTCACCTCGGACAACCAGCTGGTCTACACGGCCATCCACGAGTATGCCCACCACCTGCTGAACGAGGAGAAGCTGGAGCATTCCCTGGGGGCCAAGCCTGGCTCCTACCAGCGGGTGCACACCAACCAGTTCTGGGCCAGGTTCCACGGTCTGCTGGAGGTGGCGGAGCAGAAGGGCTACTATGTCATCGGCTTGGAGAATTCCCCGGAGCTGGCGGCCTTGACGGAGGATATCCGCAAGAACTACCTGGAGGCCAATGGGCGGCTTATGCAGGAGTTCGGGCTGCTGCTGGCAAAGGCCCACCAGCTGTGCCAGGAGGCGGGCATCCGCTACGAGGACTACATCGACCGGGTGCTGAAGCTGCCCCGCTGCACGGCAACCTCCATCACCAAGGTGGCCGCCGCCAAGGTGAATCCCGCCCTGGGCTTTGACAACATGAAGCTGGTGGCCTCCATGCCCCAGGCAAAGCGCCAGGAGGCGGAGGACCAGCTTTTGGGCGGCCACAGTCCCGACTCGGTGCGGGCTATGATGAGGCGGAAGTCGGAGGAGGTGGACCAGAAGACAAAGCTGGAGCAGGAGAAGCGGCGGCTGGAAAAGACCATCCAGCAGCTGACCTCCCGCCTTGAGCTGGTGGAGGAAAGCCTTGCCAGCCTGTAGACTTGCTCCGTGCAGGAGGTGGGCCGCCCCCTGTCTGGTGGTGCTGGTGCTGGCAGGACCGCTGGATCCGCTCTTTCCCATTGACTTTCCCACGATAGATTCCCCTTCCATGCCCAGTCTTTCCAGCCCCTCCTCCGGGCCCTCCACCCCCTGGCGGGGCGGCGCTCCCTACATTCCCTCCCCGGTGAATTCCACCCAGCAGGCGGCAGCGGCCGAGACGGACTCCAAGGACACCGCCGCCGGGATGGCTCTCACCGCCCAGAGCATTTCCGGCCTTGGGGGGCTGGAGGCGCTGGAGTCCTTGAGGGGTGGCTTGGGCGGGCTGGAGGGCTTGTCTGGTTTGGGCGGCCTCAACGGCGTGGACGCACTGAAAAGCCTGGAGGCCCTGAAGAATCTGGAGAGCGAGGAGGACTTGAAGGGGTACCTTTCCGCCCTGTCTGGCTCCAGCGGGGTGGACACAGCGGCCTTGGAGGAGGCCCTGAAGGCATTGCAGGACAGGGCCGAATCCACTGACTCCACTGGCACGGCGAAAGCCGCAGCCGATGCCCCTCCGGGGAGTGCGTCCGATGAGGGGACGGCGGCCACCCTGCAGCAGATTCTCCGCCAGCTGGAAATCCTCGCCCAGCAGGCTGGAGGGGACAAGGCTGTTCAAGAAACTGCTCCTCAGAAAAGGGATTCCGGCTCCGACCCATCGGAGCGGCAGGGGCCAGAAAACCTGTCCCCCTCCCGCATCCTTCGGTTCAGGGCCAACGCCGCCGACATTCTGGCCACCTGCACGACGGTGTATTTTTCCCAGCCGGACCCGGCGGGAGCCTTCCTGCTCACCGGCGACCGGATGGTGCACGGCGGCGGCAAGGAGCGCAACGAGACCTTCTACTTTTTGTTCACCCCCACCTTGAATCAGGAGGGCAGCTTCATCTACCAGGTGGAGGCCCAATTGATGCAGGACTGGCCCACGGAGCGCTCGGAGCTGTATCCCCTGACGGCCAACCTGTCCCTCACCGCCACCCGCACCGGCAATCTGGTTGCCCTCCGCCACACCTCGGCAGACTGGACTCTGGACCTGCTGCTGGATCTGCGGGAAGTCAACGGGGACGGGGAGTGAGGAGGAAATGGCTTTGACGTGTGTTGAAATATGTGCTGGAGCGGGTGGACAGGCATTGGGCTTATCCCTGGCTGGATTTGAGCATATTGCCTTGGTGGAGTATGAGCAGGAGTATTGTGCGACCTTGAAACGAAATCGACCCAATTGGAATGTTGTATGCAGCGACGTTCGGGATTTTTTTGGCCTTCCCTATCGCAATCGTGTTGATTTGTTGGCCGGAGGTGTACCCTGTCCACCGTTCTCTGCTGCGGGAAAACAGTTGGGTGCTGATGATGAGCGTGACTTGTTCCCGGAAGCCTTGCGGCTTATAGATGAAATCAAGCCACGTGCTGTTATGCTTGAAAATGTGAGAGGGTTTCTTGACCACAAGTTTGACGAATATCGCCAGATGATTCTTGGACAAATCAAAGCAGCTGGATATACCGTTCATATTCAATTGCTCAATGCTTCTGATTATGGAGTCCCGCAACTTCGTCCCAGAGTTGTCATTGTGGGGATTCGCCATGATGTCAAAGGGAATTTTGTATACCCAACGCCGCATTTGGGAAAACCAATCACTGTTGGAAAGTCCATCGGCGACTTGATGAAAGCGAATGGATGGGAATTGGCTGACTCTTGGATTGCCCAGGCGAACGCTATAGCTCCGACTATTGTTGGAGGCTCCAAGAGGCATGGTGGCCCTGATTTGGGACCTGTCCGTGCAAGAAGGGCTTGGGCAGGATTGGGGGTGGATGGACTTGGCATTGCCAATGAGGCTCCTCAGAAAGGTTTTGTTGGGATGCCTCGTCTTACGTCAAGGATGTTGGCGAGGATTCAGGGCTTCCCTGATGAGTGGGATTTTGGGACAAAAAAGACTGCTGCGTGCCGTATGATAGGAAATGCTTTTCCTCCTCCGGTAGCACAGGCTGTGGGTGAGAAAATTAAGGAGGTGTTGGAGCATGGAGTCGTTGTTAGCCACAGAGCGTAGGAAATATCACCACGCTTTGTTGGAGAATGGTATCCTGACGATAGACAATGCGGGAATCCCCAGTAATGCGGACAAGTCTTCCAAACTGTCTGTTGCTATTGCTACTGGTATTGCACGGACCTTGATGGCAGAGACGGCAGAAAAGGCGGTTGGCCAGACATCGGGGGCGAAATTTGAGCTTGTCAACATGGAATTCTTGTTGTGCACCTTTCCTAAGCTACAAAATATACGGCCAGGCAATTGGCACATTGTTAAATTGGGAAACCGCAATTCGATACGAGCTAGCAGTTTTGCCCAGTATGAGCATCTTGAATACCTCAGCAAGTTGACAGAGGCGGATGCACGTCTTGCGGCTAGCATGGGTAACGACTACATGGTGGCTCCTGATGTGGTCATCTATCGGGATGCAGTAGAAGATTCCGAGATAAATGCGAGTTGCATTATTGTGGATGATGCCATTGCCCGCATGGCATATCTACGCAAGAAAAATGGCGGCCTCCCCATTCTTCATGCTTCTATTTCTGCAAAGTGGACGATGCGTAGCGACCGAGCCCAGAATTCTAGAACGGAGGCATTGGGGTTGATTCGCAATCGGAAGGGAAATCTGCCCCACATTGTGGTGGTGACCGGAGAGCCTCTTCCCAGTAGATTAGCCTCTTTGGCTTTGGGGACTGGAGACATCGACTGTATGTATCACTTTGCATTGTATGAATTGGTTGCAGCTGTTCAGGCTACTGGTGCGGAGGATTCCATAGAATTGCTGGATGCTCTTATACAGGGTAAGCGGCTGAAAGACATCAGTGATCTTCCCTTGGACTTGGCCGTTTGACCTGCTGCTGGATCTGCGGGAAGTCCACGGGGACGGGGAGTGAGGAGGAAATGGCTTTGACGTGTGTTGAAATATGTGCTGGAGCGGGCTATGGTACTTGTGTTGTGTAGTTGTTTGTATTATGCTATTACTATAATCTGAATGTGTTATTATGCTTATGAGTGCGGGAGACTAAAATGGCAGAGCAGGTATTAGTTCAGTTCAGAGCGGACAAGTCCTTGAAGCAGGAAGTGGCAGAAATTTATGAGGCTCTAGGGATGGATTTGCCCACAGCTTTCAGAATGTTCATGAAAAGAAGTGTTATTGAAAGGGGGCTTCCTTTTTCAGCTAACCTTTCGGAGGTGCCCATAACTCGGGAGCGGGCCGTTCAATCGTTCAGAGATTTACGAAATCAAGCCAAAGATGTCCCAGAAATGACCATCGATGAAATCAATGGTGAGATTGTGGCTGTCCGAGCGGGAAGGTAAATGGCTCTATGGTTTATTATGCAGTTATAGACACGAATGTGCTTGTTTCTGCACTCTTATCAAAGAAAAGTGACTCTGCTACTGTACAGGTAATGGAAGCAGTGTTTGAAGGTAAGCTCATTCCATTATACCATAGGGATATTATTGCGGAATATAATGAAGTTCTTCATAGAGAAAGATTCCACTTTCAGGAAGTGACAATCAAGTTGTTTCTTGATGCCATGAAACAATTCGGCAGGGAGGTTTTTCCAACGCCAACAGGCGAGATTCTGCTAGATCAAGATGACTTGATATTTTATGAGGTTGCCATGGAGAGCCAACAAGATAGTGCCTATCTTGTAACAGGTAACATGAAGCACTACCCTGTTCGAAAATTCATTGTCACACCAGCGCAGATGATGGAAATCTTGGACGGAAAGCCCGCTGAATGAACCTCCCGTCTGAAAAACTCATTGCTTGCGAGAAACAGCTTACTCCGCCAGCTGGTAGCTGCTGGTCACGACGGAAAGCTGGTCTGCTATTCCGCTGGTGGGATAGACCAGCTTGTCCTCCCCGATGATGACGCCTTCCGCATCCTCTGATTCCAGCAGCGCCAGTCCCTTCTCCCGCGCCAGCAGGAATACGGAGGTGGAAAGGGCATCCGCCAGCAGGGAGCTTTTGCTGACGATGGTGACGGACTGGATGTCGTTCCAGACTGGATAGCCCGTAGCTGGATTCAGAATGTGATGGTAGCGAATGCCGTCTTGCTCAAAGAACCGCTCGTACATGCCAGAGGTCACCACGCTGCGGTCCTGGACTGTCAGGGCCAGTGCGGGGCTTCCGCCTGGTTGTGCGGGATCCTTCACTCCCACCCGCCAGGTGGAGCCGTCGGCCTTTGTTCCGAAGGCGTAGATATTGCCCCCCAAGTCAAAGAGGCCCCGCTTTAGGCCAGCTTTCTGGGCTATGGCCACCAGCTGGTCGGCGGCATATCCCTTGGCAATGCCCCCGAGATCCAAGGCCATGCCCTGCTTGGGCAGGTAGACAGTTCCTTGTTCCAGATTCAGTTCCACCAGGCGGTAGTCCACCAGGGAGCGGGCGTGGTCAATGGCCTCCTGGGAGGGCACGTGGCTGTTGTCGCCACCAATGTCCCACAAATCCACCAGGGGCCCAATGGTGGGGTCAAAGGCACCGCCAGTTTTTTTTGCAATGTCCAGTGCTTGCTGCAGCACCAGCAGCACCTCCTCTGGTACTGCCACCGCCGCAATGCCCGCCGCTTGGTTCACTTGGGAGATGGTGCTGGCGGCAAGCCGCACGCTGAACACCTGCTCTATCTCCTTGAGCCGCTGAAACAGTGCCGTGTACAAGTCGATGGTGCCACCATCAAACAGATTGATGGTGCAAACGGTGCCCAGATGCAGCTGGGTCTGGGGCGGAAGGGCTTCCTTTTGGCAGCTCCACAGCAGCAACGATAGGATGATGAGTACCAGGAGTGCGGGTGATTTTAATCGTAATTTAATGAATTCCATGATATGTACAGTATAATGAAAAAAAAAGAATTATGATAGAATGAGGAAACTGGTGAACAAAGGCGTCTGCATGAAACTACATCATCCTTCGGAACATATTGGCGATGCAGAGCAATCATTGCAGCTACTGCGAGAGGGGAACCGGCGCTTTGTGCAAGGCCAGCGTGGTGGGCCTACTACGACATTGCCTCCGGTCAGGTGGAATGGCTGGCGGACAGGATTGTCAGGGGCTACCCCTCGGATTGATGCGAATGCAACGACCTGGCCAGACGCTTGGGCGGCGAATAATTAAAGGGGGCGTTCACCGCTCAAGGTGAATGCCCCGTGCTTTTTCAGTGGACAGCCCCTTCGTTTATTTTGCCGCCGCCAGTCGCTTCTGGTACTCTGGCTCCATGGCATCGTGCTGTTTTTCCAGCAGCTCCATGATTTTGTCGGCAGTGGCTTGTTTGGGGTCAATGCCCTGCTCCTCGGGCTGGGCTCCCAGGCTTTCAATCACCTGGTTGCGGAAGGATTTGCAGTCAATTACCTCACTTGCTGTCATGATGATGATGTCGTTGCACACGAGGTCTGATAACATGTCATTGGGGGTCTCTGGATTGATGCGCAAGCAGTTGCCGTTGGTGGAGATTAAAATCATCACATCGAACATTCGCAGATAGGAGTCGATTTCTCGCAGACCCCGCTTTGTTTCTGGGTTGCCGGGGCGGTAGCGGGTACCACTGGGGAATACCAAAATGGTCTGGCCACGTTTTTTTGCTGCATCCATGGCCCGCATGGATGCCATGTTGATTTTGCGGCTTTTGGCTTCCTCGGCAGCATGCTCCTCTGGGTTGGTGTGGGCAGCAAGACTGCGGCTGGGATAGATGACAATGCGGGTAAATCCCTCTGCCCAGGCCTTGACCATGGGGTTTTCCTCGTTCAGCTTCATGCCTGCCATGGCGACAATGCGGCTGGACAAATCCTTGCCTTCCTCGGAGTCATGGTCCAGCAGATAGCACAACACCGGCAGATCCATGTTGCTGTAGTGTTCCATCAGAATGAGGCCGCGTTTGCCTGCCTTCAGCTGGTTCAGGAATTCCAAGAAGTTTTCTCTATTTCCCAAGCCAGAGCCCGGCAAGAGATTCTCCTCTACCATGGAGTCCATAATCTTTCGTGTGCCAGGATTCCATTCCTGATAGACGTTGGTGTCATCAATCTTGTCTGCTGCTTGGGCGAGTCGTGCCAACTCCCCAAAATAGTGTCCATAGTGCTGGCCTAATGGTGTGCCTTCCATAAAAAGTGCAACTCCTGTTCTTGTGTTGTTATTCATGTAAATTTAACCCGATTCTACCCATGTGTCAAGTTTTAGCGGTTTACGGATTTATTTGTTTTTGACTATATTTTAAATCATGGATAACAAGAAAACCCTCCAGACTGTTTTTATTTTCGCTCTGTTTGCTGTAATGTTTGTGTTGATTGTCAGTATGCTTCGTCCCTTCTTTACGGTGATTTTATGGACCATGCTGCTCTACGTGCTGTTCAATCCTCTGCACGGTAGGCTGGAGAAACGGTTGGATTCCTCCAAGAAAATGTACGAAATCAAACGTCACGGTCTGGCGGGATGCTTTGCGGTGGGCATTCTCCTGCTGATTGTGGGACCGCTGGTGGGCATCTGCTTCATGCTGGTGCAGCAGTTGGTTTCGTTCTTGGGGGATGTGGAGGCTTTTATCTCTGCCAATCCGGATTTCTTTGTGAATTCATCGCTGGGAAAGACCGTCGCAGGCCTGGTGGAGGATATGGGCATCCAGTTCATTGACTTGCAGAACCTGAACCTTCGTTCCGATGTGCTGGGATTTGTCCAGCAGTACAGCTCCAAGCTTTTGGCCATGGGAACAAGTCTCATCAGTGGTACGGGCCATCTGGTGGTGTCCATGCTCTTTGTCATCTTTGCCCTGTATTTCTGTTTTCTGGACGGCCGTTACCTTGCCTCCCTGCTGGGGCGTGCCATTCCCATTGACCCCAAATACATGACAACCTTGATGAACAAGTTTGTGGAGATTACCCGCCACCTGTTTTCCGGCTACATCCTGGTGGCTCTGTATCAGGGTGTGGCCGCCTTTGTCATCATGCTGATTTTTGGGGTGGAAGGGGCGCTGCTCTTTTCCGTAGTTCTGATGTTCGCCTCATTCATTCCTTTGGTTGGGGCTGCCATCGTGTGGGTGCCCATTGGAATTGTCCTCTTTATCACTGATTCTGCCGTAAAAGGTATCCTCTTCCTGGTGATTTGCGGTGTCTGTGTCAGCTTTCTGGATAATTTCCTCCGCCCTCTGTTCCTTAAGGATAGGATTCACGTGCATCCTCTGGTGATTTTCTTTGCGATTTTGGGTGGAATCCAGGTCTTTGGTCTCAACGGGCTGCTGGTGGGTCCCATGATTGTCATTCTGTTCTTTACCGTGCTGGACATGCTGGTGCATACTGAGTCCAAGGAATTGACGATGGATGGGGAGGAGGGCTAGGCTTTGGCCACTTGTCCACACAGGGGAAAAATCTGTATATTTATTGAAAGGTGTGGCTGGAATGCCCCCTGATTGTGCTTGAATGGGAGGTCTAGATGAAGACAGGATTGAAGGTGCTGCTGATTGTAGTG
>CAMGSV010000056.1 GCA_946061495.1 uncultured Spirochaetales bacterium
ACAAAGGAAGATATCGATATTATACTCGGGGATCTTAAAAACAAAGGTGTTGAGAACATTCTTGCACTTCGCGGTGATATCAATCCGGAGAGACCTCCAAAACACGACTTTACGTATGCCAGTGACCTTATCAGCTATATCAGGCAGCGTGGAGATTTTCATATTTCTGCAGCATGTTATCCGGAAAGTCATCTCGATTCACCTGATATTGTTACGGATATCAGGTTGCCGCAGTCCTTGGGACAGGCTCCGGGAACATCGCCCTGGAAGTCACGGATGAATTCAAACATCTCCGTCAGCAGGGGAACCACATCACGGGAGCGATATTCCCCTGCCAGCAGCAGGTAGAAGCCGGTGCGGCAGCCCATGGGGCCAAAGTACACAATCCTGCTGCCAAATTCCCCGTGATTACGTAAAAATGTAGCTCCCAGATGCTCAATGGCGTGCATTTCCGCCGTGTTCATCACTGGCTCCCGATTAGGGGCCGTCATTCTGATGTCGAAGGTAGTGACGAGGGAGTTGCCCACCGGGTCGATGCGGGAGACATAAACTCCCGGCTCCAGCTTGATATGGTCGATGGTGAAGCTTGCAATCTTTTCCATAGTATTTATTCTCCTTAAAAAATGATTTATTTCAGTCCCTTGAAAATCTTCCGCAAAAGCCCCACCCGGCCCAGCAGCAGCCAGTACAGGAGCACCACCAGCCCCAGGATGGGAATCCCGAATATGATGATGTACAGCACAATCGCCACAAAATCCACAAAGAAGTCCACCACATTGGACAGGAAGCGACGGACAGTGCGGTCCAGGCTGGGCCACTGGAAGCCCTGGTCCGTGGTTCGGTAGGGCAACTGCAGGTCCACGGTGATGGTGGAGTAGTCGATTTGGTTGGAAAGCCGCCGCATCCTCCCTTCCATGGACTCAATCTCCGTGAGGGTGGAATTCAGCTCCCGCTCGATGTGGAGCAGGTCTTCCATATCCTTTGCCTGGGCAAGATAGGACTGGAGGCGATCCCGCAGAATCTTTCTGGTGTCCAGCCGAGTCCGCAGGTCGTAGAATTGCTCGGAAACATCCTGGGTAGAGACGTTGCGGGAGCGGACACGGCCCAGATTTCCGGCGGCGGCCATAGCATCATCAAAACGGACGGCGGGAATCCGCACGGTAAAGGCGGCGTTGGTCTCGTGGTTAAAGGAGGAGGCCACATAACCGCCAAAGGACTGGCACCACGCCAAAACCGCCTCCTCCGTGGCGGCCAGCTGCTCCACCTCCAGACTGATGGAGCCGGTCTTTATCAGCTTGCGATCCTGCTGCCCGGCTGGATTTTGGCCACCAGAACCTCCGCCGCTGGCACCTGCTATCGTCGGCTCCGGCACGACACCATAGTCCATCTCGGCCTCCACAGCCCCCTCCACCGCCACATCCTCAAACACCATCATGTCGGCGGCGGCCACCGACTTTGCCGCCATCCGGGGAGCGGCCACCGTCTCCTTGAATGAGGACTGGACAGCAGCAGTATCCGTGCCGCCGCAGGAAGCAAAGAGTCCCAGTGTCAGAAGCACCAGAATCACCACCTTTCCGTTCCGTCTGTTCATTTCAATCACCTCCTCCAAGCAATTTGCCCCACTATACCATGATTCTCCCCCTGTGGAAAGATTCCCCGGCTGACGATTCACCCTGCCAGGAGGTTCACATGGCGTACTTTATGGGTAAAAACACTTTTCTTTTTTCTAAAATATGATACACTATATCCAGCAAAAGTTACTGTGTACAAGGTGTGTAGCAATGAATGAAAAGAAAATAAAGATTCCCATTTCACTGGAAACCTTCCTGCTCAGCGTCGTACCACTGTTCATCGTGGCAATCGTCTCTTCCATGCTTTTTTACTCTACCACAACAAAGAGCATCCAAAAAGACACCCTACAGCTGGCCCAGACTGCCACCGACAAGTTGTCGGCAGAAGCCAACGCACTGCTAACCCAATACTACGAGAAGGTGAAGAACCTAGCAAACCTTGGTGCCATAACGAGGGATGCCCAGATGATGTACAACGCAGCCGTATCCTTTTCTGCTGACTTGCCCGAAAGCTTTTCGATTTATTATACCACAGCCATTCCCCGATTTCAGGAGGGGGGCTTTTACATAGACAGTAGCGACTGGAATCCTCCTGCCGACTGGAATCCATCGGACCGCGATTGGCACAAGAATGCTGTGGCAGCCCCAGGCAAAATCACACTCACCCCACCCTACGTGGATGCCATGACCAATGCCTTGTGTATCACCGTATCCCAAACCTCTATAAATAGGGACGGCACCCTTATGGGTGTAGCCGCTGCCGACCTGGTGCTGGACTCTCTTTCCAGAATGATAAACAACTACAGAATTTCTGCAAGCAGTTCCAGTTATCTCATTGATTCCGATGGCTATTATCTCGCCCATAGAGATACTGGCAAGCTGATGCGGGACACCATCTTTGATGACTACCTTCCGCTCCGGGACAAACAGCATACCTTTATCAGCAAAACGACACGAGCCATTGTCAACGGCGGAAAGTATTTTTCCATCTCACCGGTAGCAGAAACTCCTTGGTTTGTAGTGGCCACCGGAGATGTCTCCGACTTCACCGACAGTGTGCTGGACACCATCTGGAAGCTGATGATAATCATGGGAATCCAAGTGATTGTCGTTCTGATAGTCGCGCTGTTCTTTTCCCGACTCATCAGCAAGACCTTTGCCTCCATGGTGGAGCACTGCAATAAATTTTCCAAAGGAGACTTTACCGCTCATTTTGAAGATTATTTCATCAAGGAGGCCGACTCCCTTGCCAAGGGCTTTGAGACATTCTCCCAGAACATCCGTATGCTGGTGGGAAAAATCTTCAAATCTGCTGGCTCCGTCTCGGAGATGACCGGCTCCCTGAACCAGGCATCCACCTCCATCAAGACAGCCATTGGAGATGCCGTGGCAGCTATCTCCCAAATGAGCACAACCTCCAGCAATCAGACTGCTGCCGTACAGCAGGTAGATGATGCAGTAAACGAAATTGTCGGTGAGGCTCAGGAGCTGAGCAAGGAAATTGACTCCCAGAATCAAATCATCTCCTACTCCAGTGCCTCCATCGAAGAGATTGTCCAGAGCATGAATTCCGTTCATGTCCGCATCAACGAGGCAGCCTCTCACGTAGAGGAGCTGGTAAGCCTGGCCTCTGACAACAAGAAGGCGGTGAGCCAGGCAACCCAGAACATTGTCAATGTTCGAAAAGAGTCTGCTTCTCTGCAGGAAATGAACAACGTCATCTCATCTGTTGCGGCTCAAACCAACCTTTTGGCCATGAACGCCGCCATCGAAGCTGCCCACGCAGGAGCTGCGGGAAAGGGATTTGCCGTTGTTGCCGATGAGATCCGCAAGCTGGCAGAAACTGCCGCCAAGCAGGCCAACTCCTCCAGCACCTATCTGAAGGCTATCCAAGAAAAAATCGACGGCATTGCAGACTCCGCCGTCAGCATTGACAAGTCATTTGCCGGCACCATTCAGAGAATCAACGACATCTCTCAGGTTGTCACCCAGCTGGAACAGGCCACCAGAGAGCAGGAGATGCTTTCCGGACAAGTGCTCCAGGCTCTGAACGACATTCAGAGCAGTACCCATAACATCACCACCAACGTTGGCAGCATTACCTCCAGCACCAGCCAGACCTCTCAGCTATGCCATCAGCTGAAAAGCCTGAACGAGGATGTGAATGCTGGTATCACTGCCTGCAAGAACGCTTCCGCTGAAATGCAGAACGCTTCCGTCATGATTAACATCGTGGCAAAATCAACCAAGGATTCTGTATCAGACTTGATTGAGGCTGTTAGTTCATTCCAGGTTGAGCGACGGAAGAATGTCGGTGACCGACGCAAAAGCAAGGGAGAGACTCCCGCTGAAGGTGAAAGAAGAAAGGCTGTAGACAGAAGAAAGAACCATGTGACACTCACGCCACCAACCTTATCATAAGGAGAACCTATGGACTACACGCTGCTGAACCAATTGGCCGCAGAGAATGTTTCCGCCCTGAAAATGGAGCTGGAAAAGCAATTCAAGGAATTGTATGGAAATGCCAGCCAGTCCATTCAGTTCTTTGCGGCTCCTGCCCGAATCAACATCATCGGGGAGCACATCGACTACAACGGCGGCATGGTTCTGCCAACCGCCATAGACCGTTACATCTACCTGGCCATACGCCGCCGGGAAGACACTGCCATCAACTATGATGACATCCGCTTCCCCGGCCGCTTCACCTTTGACATCACCGAGCAGTTCTCCTACAAGAAGGAGAGCGACTACTGCAACTACCTGAACGGGGTCATCACCATTATGAGGGATCGCGGCGTGGCCTTTCCCACGGGCTTTGACGCACTGTTCTTCAGCTGCATCCCTGACGGCGGCGGTGTCTCCTCTTCCTCTGCACTGGAATGCTGCTTCATCGCCGCCATGAGCCAGCTCTACGGCGGCAACATCAGCCCGGTGGACAACGCCCTCATCGGCCAGGAAACGGAGCACCGGTTCATGAATGTCCAGTGCGGCATCATGGACCAGTTTATCATCGCCACTGGCCGCAAGGATTCCGCCGTCCTGCTGAACTGCGCCACACTGGACTACCAGTACATTCCCCTGCAACTGGGGGACTACCGGTTCATCGTCATGAACAGCAACAAAAAGCGGCAGCTGGCAGACTCCAAGTACAACCAACGAGTGGCAGAGTGTAAGGAGGGACTGGAAATCCTGAACCAGGCCCGTTCCGCCCAGGGCAAAGCAGCCGTGGCGAATCCCTGCTCCATGACAGCGGAGGATTTGGCCCTCCTGCAGGAAGCCCTGAAAACCGCTGTCCCCCAGACTGCCCCTGCGGAGGTCATCTACCGCCGGATGCGCCACTGCATCACGGAAAACCAGCGGGTGTACCAGGCCGCCGAGGCACTGAAGGCTGGCAGGCTGGAGGAGCTGGGGCGCCTCATGAATGCCTCCCACCAGTCCTTGAAGGAGGACTACGAGACCACCGGCATTGAGCTGGACACCCTGAACCAGGAGGCCAACAAGGTTCAAGGCTGCCTGGGTGCACGGGTTACGGGAGCTGGATTCGGAGGCTGTGCCATCGCCTTGGTTCACAAGGAGGCAATTCCCCAGTTTATCGAGACAGTAGGTGCTGCCTACCTGGAGAAGATTGGCTACGAGGCCACCTTCTTTCAGTGCACCACCGGAAATGGAGCGGGAGCACTAGTCTAAAACAGCAAATCCACACCCATAGTATTTTCAGGAGCGAAATATGATGTATGATCTGATCCGTCAGCTGGTGGAATACGGATTTGATTGCGGACTGGTTCAACCAGAGGATACCCTTTATACGGTAAATCGTCTTTTTGCCCTGTTCAAGCTGGAGGGTGACGATGCAGCCATTCCTGCCCATACCGGACAGGAGCCCCCCCGTGGCCACCAGCTGGAACCGCTGCTGGCAGCCCTCCTGGACTGGGCCTATGACCATGACCTGTTGGAAGAGAACTCGGTGGGCTACCGTGACATTCTTGACACCGCCATCATGGGCTGCCTCACCCCTCCTCCCTCCCAGGTGAATGCCACCTTCAAGGACCTGTACCAGAAATCTCCCCAAGAGGCCACAGACTGGTTCTATGAATTTTCCCAGAATACGGACTACATCCGCCGCTACCGCATCCAGAAGGATATGAAGTGGACGGTAGCCACTAAATACGGCCAACTGGACATCACCATCAATCTGTCCAAGCCGGAAAAGGATCCCAAGGCCATTGCCGCCGCCAAGCTCAAGCCCCAGGGAGGCTATCCCAAGTGCCAGCTTTGCGTGGAAAACGAGGGGTATTTAGGCCGCCTGGATCATCCTGCCCGCAGCACCCACCGCATCATTCCGGTCTGCATCCAAGGCCAGGAGTGGGGCTTCCAATATTCCCCCTACGTGTATTATAACGAGCATTGCATCCTGCTGAACAAGAATCATGTTCCCATGGAAATAAATAAAGCGACCTTTGGCAAGCTCTTTGACTTTGTGAGCCAGTTTCCTCACTACATGGTGGGCTCCAATGCGGACCTGCCCATTGTTGGTGGGTCCATTTTGAGCCACGAGCATTTCCAAGGAGGCAACTACACCTTCCCCATGGCAAGGGCTCCCGTGGAAGCACCCTTCACCATGAAGGAGTTTCCTCAAATTGAGGCCGGCATCGTCAAGTGGCCCATGTCCGTCATCAGACTTCGCCACACCGATCCTGCACTTTTGGTGGAAGCCGCCAGCCACATTCTGGAAGTCTGGCGAAACTACAGTGACCCTGCAGCAGGAATTGCTGCCCACACGGGGAACACACCCCACAACACCATCACCCCCATTGCCCGATTCCGGGAGGGGGCCTACGAAATGGATCTAGCCCTGCGAAACAACATCACCACGGAAGAGCATCCCATGGGCGTATTTCATCCCCATGCAGAGCTGCACCACATAAAAAAGGAAAACATCGGATTGATTGAGGTGATGGGATTGGCCATCCTTCCGGCACGATTGAAGACAGAGCTGGAACATCTGGCGGACTTCATCCTGTCCCACAAGAATGTGGCGGAGTGGAGCACCATTGTCACCACGCTGCCCCCTGACCAGCAGGAAGCCATCTCCAAGCACCTGGACTGGGCCGCCACCTTTGCCCACCAGTGCAACCTGACTACGGTACACCATATCCTCCAGCAACAGGTGGGCCATGTTTTCCTACAGGTTTTGGTCCACGCCGGCGTGTTCAAGGATACGGAGGAAGGAAAGGTTCATTTCAAGCGGTTCATCCAGACACTCTGACAGCTTGGTGGTGGTGATGGCCGCAACAGCCACCACTGGCATCTCGCAGGTCACCATTGGCATAGAACATGAGGGCAGCCTCGGCAGAGCCTTCCTGACCACCAAACACCTCCATGCCAGCGGCCAGCAGTGCTTCCCGTGCACCCTGCCCCATTCCACCGCATACCACCACGTCAATCTGCAGTCCAGCAAGGAATTCCACCAGCACCAGATGACCCATACACTGGTGACTTGACTCATGAGAGACTCCTCCACCTTTGACTGGCACCATCTCCTTTGAAGCAATGGACTTCCCCTCCACTTCTGCCACCAGAAAGCTGGGGGTCTTTCCAAAATGAGGGAAAATCTGGCCATTCTCACAGGCAATTGCAATCTTTTTCATACCTCATCCACCAATTACAATCTTGACTCCAATAGCCACCAAAATGATTCCACCAAGGAGCTCAGCCTTGTCATTTAAAATTGTGCCAAACCGTCGTCCCATAAAGGTAGCCACAAAACAGAGAGCTGCCGTCACCACACCAATACTCAAGGCGGCGGAAACAATGTTCGCCTGAACTGCCGAAAGGCTGATTCCTACCGCCAGGGCATCAATACTGGTGGCCACACCTTGTATCAGCAGCAGTCGAAAGGTGAGGCGTTCCCCCTCCACAGCGCAACCTTCCCCTTGACGCTCCCTGCGAGTCTTTATTCCTTCCAGGATCATCCGTATCCCCAAAAAGGCCAGCAAACCAAAGGCAATCCAATGGTCCACCAGCCGTATCTGTTGATAAAACAGTGAGCCGCACAAAAAACCTACCACGGGCATAGCCGCCTGAAAGAAGCCGAAGCAAAGGCCAATGGCCAACGCCTCCCGCATTCCGCACCGTTTCAAGCACATTCCGTCTGCAACGCTGACTGCAAAGGCATCCATGGCAAGCCCCACTGCCAACAGCAGCAGCTCAATAAAACTCATAGTTCTCCAAAAAAATGACCGGCAACAGGAACTGCCGCCGGCCTATCCATTCCCATCCAAGGGGAAACGCTTAATCTATTGAATTAGACGATAACGACACTATTGTCTGTGTTGGAAAATGGTGCCGGCATGTACTTGTCTGCGGCCCAATCGTTTTCCCACCGCTTGCCGTCCAGCAGATACCGGAACTGGTACTCACGGCCAGTCTCCAGCTTGACGGTGACCGTAAAACTGCCATCCTTCTGCTTTTTCATGGGGGTGTCAACACTGCTCCAGCTGTTGAAATCACCTGCCAGCCACACTTCCTTTGCTCCGTCGGCTGCCTCTGCGGACAACTCGAATTTAACGTTACATTCCTTTTGATTTTTCAGATATTTCTTATATAAAGCCATGAAATCCTCCATCTATAATCCGTAGGCTAAACCTACATACAGAGTATACTACATTTTAAATATATGGTATAGTACTTTGAAGTTTAATTCAAATCAGCAATCATTATCAGGAGCACTATATGAAGAACAACCGCTATCTTTTTACCTCTGAGTCTGTCGGCGAGGGACATCCCGATAAGCTGTGCGACCAGATTTCAGACGCAGTGCTGGACGAATGCCTGCGCCACGACCCTGAGAGCCACGTAGCCTGCGAGACCTTCGCCTCCACCGCCCTGGTTCTGATCGGTGGCGAAATCACCACCAACACCTTTGTTGACGTGCAACAGACCGCCCGGAACATCGCCCGGGAAATCGGATACACTGACTCGGACTTTGGCCTGGACTGCGATTCCATGGCCGTGATGAACATGATTCACGCCCAGTCCCCCGACATCAACCAGGGAGTCAGCGGCACCGGTCTGGAGGAGTTCAAGGGACAGCAGGGCGCCGGCGACCAGGGCATGATGTTCGGCTTCGCCTGCTCCGAGACGCCACAGCTGATGCCCGCCCCCATCATGTATGCCCACCAGCTTTTGCTGAAGGCCACCGATTTACGGAAGTCCGGTGCCATCAACTGGCTGCGTCCCGATGCCAAGAGCCAGGTGACCATCGAGTACGAGGGACACAAGCCGGTTCGCATCGACACGGTGGTCATTTCCCACCAGCACAATCCCGGCGTGAGCCATGGCACCATCAAGGATACGGTAATTGACCAGATCATCAAGCCGGTGCTGGAGCCAACGGGACTCATCGATGGGAACACCAAGTTCTACGTCAATCCCACGGGACGCTTTGTGGTTGGCGGCCCCTTTGGAGACACGGGTCTCACCGGACGGAAAATCATCGTGGACACCTACGGTGGCATGGGCCGCCACGGTGGCGGTGCCTTCTCTGGAAAGGATCCCTCCAAGGTGGACCGCTCCGCCGCCTACATGGCCCGCTACATTGCCAAGCACGTGGTGGCCGCAGGACTGGCTGAGCGTTGCGAGGTGCAGCTGGCCTATGCCATCGGCGTGCCCTACCCCGTCTCCATCATGGTGGACACCTTCGGCACCGGCCAGGTGGAGGACTTTGCCATTGCCCAAGCGGTGAAGGAGGTCTTTGACTGCACCCCCGCCGGCATCATCAAAACACTGGATCTGAAGAAGCCCATCTACCAGACCACCGCCGCCTACGGCCACTTTGGCCGCAGCGAATTCAGCTGGGAAAAGACCGACAAGGTGGAGCAGCTGAAGAAGGCCATCAAATAAATGGCGGGCAGCACGGGACAAAAGCAGCATCCTGACGTGAAATTGCTGGGGCGGGAGCACATCATCCAGATTTTCGACCGGTTCAGGGCGACCAATCCCGCTCCCGCCACGGAGCTGCTGGCCCCCAATGACTACACCCTGCTGGTGTCCGTGGTGCTTTCCGCCCAGGCCACCGACAAGAGCGTGAACAAGGCCACCGCCCCCCTGTACCAAATCGTGGACACGCCGCAAAAGATGCTGGAGCTGGGAGAGGCGGGCCTCATCGACTACATCAAGTCCATCGGCCTGTTCCGCTCCAAGGCCCGCCACGTGATGGAGCTGAGCCGGATTCTGGTGGCGGAGTATGGCGGAAGGATTCCCCGCACACGGGAGGAGCTGCAAAGACTCCCCGGCGTGGGCAGAAAGACAGCCAACGTCATCCTGAATGTGGTGTACGGCGAGCCCACCATGCCGGTGGACACCCACCTGCTGCGAATCAGCCCCCGCATAGGACTTTCCGCCGGCGCCACACCGGAGGCGGTGGAGCAGGATTTGCTTCGTGTCATTCCCTCAGAATATATGCAGCACGCCCACCATTGGCTTATACTTCATGGTAGGTACATCTGCACCGCCCGGAATCCTGACTGTGCAGGCTGTCCCATTGCAGACCTCTGCATGCATAACAACCTCACCACCTAGGAGCATCCCATGCTAGCATCGATCAAAGCCTTCTTTACCGCCGAAATGGTTGCCAACATCATCTCCGCTGCCATTGGCCTGGTGGTATTTTTCTTTCTTTACCTTTTGATAAAGGTGATTGCGAAAAAAATCCTCACCAAGAAGGAAAAGCCCCAGGTGATTCCCACCGTCGTGAGAATCATCCGCTATGTCATCTATGTGCTGCTGGTGATTTACATTCTGGGAGTGTTCAACATCAACATCTCAGCCCTGTTGGGTGCGGCGGGAATTATGGGAGTGGCAGTGAGCTTTGCCTCCCAGACCTCCCTCAGCAACATCATCAGCGGCTTTTTCATCGTGTCGGAGCACGCCCTGAAAATCGGTGACTTCATCACCGTGGAAGGTATTTCTGGAACTGTGGACTCCATAGACCTCCTTTCTGTCAAGATGAAGACACCTGACGCACAAATGGTTAGAATCCCCAACGAAAAGATTCTGAACACAAACCTCCAGAACACCTCCTTCTATCCCACCCGCCGCATTAGCGTCACCATTCCCCTGAACAGGCACACCGATCTGGAATACGCCTTGGCCATTGCAAAGGAGGTTCCAGGAAAATGTCCCAACGTATTGTCTGAGCCAGAGCCAATCTTCTACTATGATGGATTCAACGAGGCGGGAATCAATCTGGTCATTGCTGTTTGGTTGAACAACAGCGATTTGTTTGTGGTACGAAATCAGGTCCACATGGCCATCAAAAAATCCTTTGAGGAGGCCAACATTGAAATCGCCTACCCACGGCTAGAGCTCCACACAAAGAGCTAGACAACCGCTTGCCCAACCTCTTTCCTTGGCGCTGTTTTGTTTTAGGAAAAATCAATAGTGGGGCGGACGGCGGTTGGGGATGTCTCCCTCCAGCTGACCTGCCATATCCGCAAGCTTTGTCTTGATGTGGCGGTTCTCTGCCATCACCCGTTCCAGAGCAGCACCCTGTTCCAACACCACTTCCTGCAGCTGCTGCACAAAGTCTTCCAGATAAGAAATCTTCATTTCAAGGTTGATAATGTGGGTATCTTGATTCACGGAACGTAGTATACCTTTATTGGACGAATTGTAAAAGAGGCTTGCTCCTCCAGCAAATTTATTCCAAAAAAATCCAAACTTTCTCCGCAAACGTGCATAAAAACACCCTCCCAGCACCTATAAATACTATGTAGGGAATTTTATTTTTCGGAGGATTGTATGGAGCAAGAAATCAGAACCTTCAAGCGCTGGGAGGACTTGGACATCACCGACGACTTCATCTTCACCCGTGTCATGCGGAACAAGCGGCTGTGCCGAGCCCTGCTGGAGATGATTCTGAAGGTGAAGGTCGGCAGGATACGGTTCCTCACCAGCCACCACGCCATCAAGGTTGAGCCCAACGCCAAGGGCATCATCATGGACGTGTACTTGAAGGACGAGGACAAGGTGATAAATGTCGAGATGCAGACTTCAAACCACGGCGACCTGCCGCACCGTGCCAGGTACTACCAGGCCGCCGCAGACATCGACACCACCCCGAAAGGCTCTGAATACAGCGACTTGAAGCAAAACTACGTCATCTTCATCTGCACCTTCGATCCGTTTCAGTGCGGAAAAGCCATGTACCACTTTGCCAATTATTGCATCAACCATGACTTCCCCATTCCCTTGGAAGACGGCACCGCCAAGCTTTTCCTGAACACCGCCTGCACGGACACCACCACCCTTGACGGCGAACTGGGCTTGTTCTATGATTATGTGAGGGAACGGACGGCACAAACACCCTTCACCAGGGAGCTGGACAAGACAATCTCCCGAATGAAGCAGGAACAGGAGGAGCGGAACATGTATCTCACCTACACATCCCGCATGATGGAATGCCGCCGGGACGGATACGCAGAAGGCCGTGAGGAAGGCATCTCCATCGGACTGGAGCGTGGAGCCTACCAGACCAAACTGGAGACGGCCAGGAACTTTCTGTGCTACGGTGACTCACCTGAAAAAGTTGCAGCTTGCACCGGACTCCCCTTAGAAACCGTCCGCCAACTGGTTCCTGCCACCTGAT